>JBQNBR010000035.1:0-19284 GCA_052169815.1 Treponema sp. | reverse complement strand
GAGATCATTCTACTGTTATTTTTCATTTTGTCAATCCCCTTTTCTCTATAAGAATATGGTTTACATACGAATTTACCGTAAATATCGGCCAAAAGCCTATATTCAACGATAGATTTCGATAGAATCTTTAAGAAGCCGACTTTTAGCCTTTAAAGATAACATATTATACCACGTAAAGGAACAATCCGCAAGGAAAAATTATAGAGTATTTTGTTTGCGCTATGCTGTATCGCTCTGATTTTTCTAAATAGTTATCCATGCTTGACATTTTATGCGCTTTTTCATAGCATTGTTATGTTATGAACATATATATGGGAACCTCGAAAAACTGAAGGAATAATACAATGGAACAAACACAGTTGCAATCCGGCGAGAATAACCGCCTTGTGTTAAAGGATTTGGTTAATATCGCTATTTTCAGCGTTATTTATTTTGTGGGACTTTTTGTAGTTGGAACTCCGCTTGGGTTTTTAGTGGTAACCTATGCGGCTTTTCCATTTGTAGCAAGTGTGATTTTAGGCATTCCGTCGATGTTTTTGCTTGCCAAGGTGCAAAAACCATTTGGCTTTTTTATCTTTGCAGCATTTCCCGGCTGCCTTATGACGCTCATGGGACATACACCTGTTGTAGCTGTGCATACGCTCATTGTTGCAGCGATTGCTGAAATGGTGCGAAAGACTATCGGTTATAACACGGTTAAGGGAAGTATTGCAGGATATTCGATCATGTCGCTATGGCTTTGCGGAGCTTTTTGGCAAATCTTTATTTTAAGCGATCAGTACTTTGCGCTTACCGAAAAGATGATGGGAACAGCGTATGCAACAGAGTTAACGAGTTTGCCTATTTGGATTATGCCGGTACTCTATGTTACTGCATTCCTTGGCGGACTTCTCGGCGGACTTTTAGGAAAAAAAATACTGAAAAAACACTTTGAAAAAGCAGGCTTGCTGTGATGAGGAATTGGTAATGGGCAATGAAAGGCGGTTTATGGCAAAACAGCCAAAGCTTATTCTTGATCCGCGCACCAAGCTCTTCTTAGTTTTGTGCATGGGGTTTTCGATTGCAATTGTCGTCCCAATGTATGTTGAAGTTATCAATATACTGCTGTTTGCTTCTTTATTTGTTTTAAACGGACAGGTAAAAACAGCGGTAAAGCTAACGGTCTTTTTTTTTGTGCTTGCAGCTCTTTCGTATATTCCGCAGAGTACGAGATTTTTCGCTACTGTGGTGTTGCCGGTATCGTTTATGGTACGCCGTTTTATGCTGCCGATTGTTGCGGGCAAATACCTGATAGATTCTACGCCCGTCGGCCTTTTGATGAGCGCACTGGAAAAGCTGAAAATACCTACGAATGTAGTTATAATGCTATCGGTGATGTTCCGGTTTTTCCCGACGCTCGGCGAAGAATATCGCAGTATTAAAAATGCAATGAAAATGCGGGGTATCGGTGTAAATACGCTGAATGTTATGCTGCGCCCGCTGGTAACGCTCGAATACGTGATGGTACCGCTTTTATCGTCCGCCTCGCGTATTGGCGATGAGCTTGCGGCTGCGGGACACACAAAAGGAGTGGATGCGCCGGGTAACAAGATACGCTACAAAACCGCCCGTTTCGGTATAGCCGACATCTTTGTTTCGCTGTACATCGCTGCCGGCATTTGTGAGATAGTCGGTACGCGGCTGCATACGTGGTAAACAAGGAATGGGGAATATGAGTGAAAACATGACCGAAGCAGAAACCAGCGTCCGGAATAGTATGAATGCAGGCGACTTGCCTGCGGCGGAGATAAAACATATCATTTTCAACTATGCAACGCAAAACGGTGCAGCGGCGATAAACGATGTATCCTTTCGAGTACGTAAGGGCGAATGTCTTTTACTTACGGGACTGTCGGGCTGCGGCAAGACGAGTATTTTGCGCGTATTAAACGGTTTGATTCCGCGCTATTATGAAGGCACGCTTTCAGGCAGCGTACTCATCGGACAGGATGATATTGCAAATTTGCCCATTTATGCGGTGTCGAAAAAAGCTGCAACGGTGTTTCAAAATCCTAAATCGCAGTTTTTTAATTTAGATACCACCTCTGAAATACTCTTTTTTCTTGAAAACATGGGAACGCCGGTTGAAACCATGCGTAAGCGGCTTGCCGATATCACGTCATTTTTGCATATTGAGCATTTGCTTGACCGTAACATTTTCAATCTTTCAGGCGGCGAAAAACAGATGATTGCCATTGCTTCTGCCCTTGCCGCCGATACCGATATTATTTTATTTGATGAGCCGACTTCCAACTTGGATGTATTCTATATCGAAAAGATTGCTCACGTTTTGCGTAAGCTGAAGGCGGCGGGAAAGACGATTATCATCAGTGAACACCGCTTGTATTTTCTAAAAGGCCTTGTCGACCGTGCGCTTATTATCAAAGACGGAAAAATTGTGCATTCGCTTTCCGGCACCGATTTTGCCGGTTTAACCGATGCAAGACGCAAAGAGCTTTTGTTGCGCCCTATTACGCTTGAAAGCTTCGTTTTTGCACGGGATTCTCTATCCGCTAATGATACTGCCGGTACAATGGCAGAGAAGCCTGCTCAAACGCTGCATATCGAACATCTTACGTACCGGTTCCCTAAACAAAAAACCGCCGCCGTTGCAGTCAAAAACCTTTCACTCTCTTTCGGAACAATAACTGCTTTTGTCGGAAAAAGCGGGCAGGGTAAAAGCACCTTTGCGCACTGTCTTGCAGGTCTTACAAAGCCGAAACAAGAAGCGGTTTTTATTGGCGGCAAAAAACTGTCCGCAGCAAAGCGGCTTGGTCTTTCCTACCTTGTAATGCAGGATGTCGGTTATCAGCTTTTTACTGAAAGCACCGCCGATGAGATAGCGCTTGGAAAAAACAAACACAACTGCGCCGTAGACACCGATCATATTCTTTCGTCTTTGAACCTTACAGAATTAAAAGACCGTCACCCTTTAAGCCTGTCAGGCGGACAAAAACAGCGCGTGTCGATCGGCGCTGCCGTTGCCTCAGCTGCCCAGCTGCTCATATTCGATGAGCCGACGAGCGGTATGGATTACTTCCACATGAAAGAAACTGCTGCACTCATCAATTCTATCCGTGCTCCCGATCGGATCATTCTCATTATCAGCCACGACTTTGAATTTTTAAGCCTTGTTGCCGATGAAATGCTTTTGATGGAAAAAGGCTCCATTGTGTCTCATTCGGAATTCACAAAAGAAAAAGCTGAAGAAGTGTTTAATTCCTTGAGGGCATCTTCTAAAAACCTTGTTGGATTTTTAGAAGATACCACATCAGCACAGCTGATAACGAGTTTTTCATAAGTCTTTATATGTCAGTAACTTATGAAAAACATCACAAAAGGAATCTAAGGAAAACCTCTAAAAAACTGAAGTTTTTAGAGGTTCCCTTGCAGCATTAACTGCAAGGAATGGATATGAGTGAAAAAATGAAACATTTACCGGTTATTGTTCGTACGCATAGCATATAGGGCACAAGGGAATGTTTCGATGAACCGCTCAATCAACAACCCCGACGCGGTGTGCGAGTATTAACCCTTCGCACGAATAAAGAGAGGCGGCTGCATTAAAAGAAAGGCTATCTTTTTTATACTCACTTTGATAGAATAGGCCATGGATTTTATACAGTTGTTGGGCTATGCAGCCTCGTTTATTATTTTTATTTCGTTAACCATGAAGTCGATCGTTAAGTTGAGAATTGTGAACGCAATCGGTTGTGTGGTTTTTGTACTTTTTGCGTTGAAAACGAATTCTTTACCGGCAGTTGCTATGAATGTCGGCATTGTTTTTATCGATATTTATTATCTTGTCCGTATTCTGCGTGTAAAGGATAGCTTTGAAATTGTCGACGTACAAAAAGATAATGAAATTGTGCAGTACTTTTACGAGAAAAATAAAGAAGAGCTGCACGCTCTTTTTGGCAGTGCTGCGCTTAAAAAAAGTGCAAATGTTGCATTTTATTTTCGCAATAGCGATATAGCCGGCTTTGTCGCTTATACGCTCACTGACGGCACAGCAGGTAAAACTGCCTGCATATTCATCGACTTTGTGGTGTCGAAGTACCGTGATCTTGCGATTGGAAAGCATTTTTTTCTTGATGATCCCAGCTATTGGCAAAAGTTGGGATGCACCGCGCTCATTGTTGAACAGCCCGCACCGGAACATATGTCCTACCTTAAACGGCTTGGTTTTATGCAGCAAGCGGGGAACTGGAAGAAAGCATTGAACGGTTCCCTATTTGAAATAGAAAGAACGCATAGATAGTAGAAACTTCAAAAATCAGATATACTACAGCTCAATGATAACTGAAGAGATAAGACAGATAGCCGAAAAAATCAAGGAGACGCTTGATCCCGAACGTATTTATTTGTTTGGTTCTTATGCACGCAACCAAGAGACCGAAACGAGCGATTATGACTTTTATGTCGTAGTAGATGAACGGAAAGAAAACGTATCACCCTTACTTTTATGTGATAAAGCTTATTTTGCAATTTTTGATATTCAACAAAAACCGTGCGATGTTATTGTAAATTATAAAACGCATTTTGAAGAACGGAAATTATATCCGACGTTGGAAAAAACTGTTGCAAAAGAGGGAATGTTATTATATGAAAAAAGAGCTTGAAGATACTATCAAGGAATGGCTGCGTTTCGTTGAAATGGATAGAAGCACTGCACGCCATCTGGTTACTACCATGCATCCAAAGCCATTGGAAATTATTTGTTTCCATTGTCAGCAAGCCGCTGAAAAAGCAATTAAAGCTTTATTTGTATTAAAGAGGATTGAAATCGCCAAAATTCACGATTTAGGAATGCTGATTAAAATGATACAGACAGAAATCGCGTTTCCTGATACGATAAAAATTTCTTCTATTAGCTTAACAAAATATGCTGCGATTTTTTGATACCCACAATCTCTCGATATTGATGAATCTATCACCCAAAAAGCATTAACCGATATGGATGCTGTCATAACGTGGTGTAAAGAACAAATTGCATCAGCCGGTTATGAGATATAATAAAAACAACAATGCAATATGAACCGCGTTTAAGATTACGTCAAAAGCGATCAATCTTATTTCTCAGATTTCCGAAAAAATCGGAGAAATACATAATCGTGAGAATATCGTGGCAAACGGTAATCTTGAAAGAATGGAAACCATTTTTTGCGTGGCTGCCTGTCGAAACACTGATTAAAGAGCACCAAAATGAATACTATCAAGCATTGAGTTTAAGTGATGCGAATTCTGACAGCACAGCTTTCATTGAATTTATGCTATCGGTGATTTTAAATACTATCGAGTCTATTCTTGACACCGAATCAAAGATTACTGCAAAGATTACTGCAAATCAACAAAAAATCATACAGGCGATCAAGGACAATCCGTATATCACGCAAGAAGAACTGGCTGCAGTTGTCGGCATTGCGCGGCTGAACATTATTAAGAACATGAAAAAACTGCAAGAGCACCATATTATTACCCGTGTCGGTGCCAATAAAAACGGGTACTGGCGCATTGAGGCAAAACTCATTACCAGCTGTGCTGATGGAGCATCTGCTAAAAACCCAACAAGGTTGTAGTAGATGTTCTTATGTAAGAAGTATGCTTTCTACATATTGAGGATTAACGGATACCACTTTAAGAAGTGATAACGCAGCGCCGTCAGGTTTGCGTCGGCCTTGCTCCCAATTACGCAGTGTCCCGACGCTGATATTAAGCATGGTTGCAAATTCTTCCTGCGTTTTATGGGTTTTATTCCGTATTGCCGCAATATCTAAAACATCGACTACAGCAACCCTCGCTGGCTGCATTTCTCCTTTTTCAATTAAAGCAGCTTCTTTAACGCTTTGCATAAGCTCATCGAACATTTCATTGCTCATTTTTTTACGTCCAATCATAATAGTTCCTTTTTAACGAATTCTGCCAACATGTTTGTTTGTTTTTGTGTAAGGTTATCCGCTTCGCCTTTTGCGTAAGCGAATAACAAATATATTTTTGCTTCCCTTTTTATAAAATAAATAATCCGTATACCTCCACTTTTTCCGCTATTCTTTTTACCCCACCGTATTTTTCTTATCCCTCCACCGCCTCTAATCAGTTTACCTTTTAATAGATTGCGCACTAAATATTTTTTAAATTGCGTATATGTCTGTTCGTCCAATAAGTGGTCAATCTGTTTTTTAAATACCGGCGTTTCTATCAGTTTCATATTTTATTATATGCCATTGGCGTATACAAATCAAGCTTTTCTGAGCGTTTTCCCTTTAGACACATTCAGCAGCTGCAAAAACCGATTGATAACCGGCTGTTGTTCATTTTCTTTTTTATAGAGAACATAATGCCGGACGGGTGGAATGTCTCCGCCGTATATTTGTATTTTTTTTAATGCTCCGGCAGTAAGCTGAGGCGCTACGAGCTTTTCGGGCAAAAATGCGTACCACCTGCTGCCGTACAGCAGCGGAAGAGTGCAAGAGGCAACATCCATTTTCAACTGGAATTGGTGCGGATACGGAAAGAGACTCCGGTAGGTCGGCATATATAAAAAATTTGAATCTATCAACGGTAATTCCTTTATCTGATGATACTGAATACCGCCGTCATACCGGCTGTTTTGATGGTTGGTAACCAGTACGATAGCGTCCGCTCCGATACACGTGCAAATATAGTCCGTATCGTTAAACGGCACATGCGTAAATGCAATATCAATCATAGAGCGCCGTAATTCATTGATTATTGCTCCTGAATGTCCGTGCTTCAAACGCACGGATATGCGCTTATGGCATTCCGAAAAATCTTTTACATATTTCCATAGATACATATCGTAATACGCATATACCGTGCCTAAAGTCAGATAATCGTCATACTGGCTGGTATATTGTATCCGCTGGAGCGCCGTTTCCTGCAAGTCGATCATTTGCTCGGCATATTTCAAAAACACTGCGCCTGCTTCCGTTAGTTTAACACCGCCCTGTCCGCGGGTAAAAAGCGGTTGCCCCGTTTCGACCTCCAGTTCATGGACACGTTTACTAACCGTCGATTGCGATATAATCAAAGCGTCCGCAGCGCGGGAAAAGTTCTTTGTTTCCGCAAGCGTAAGGAATGTCTTTATTTGTTCGGTATTCATCGTTCACTCCTGTTTTATAGAAACTGTTTTATAAAATACTATCTCTTTTTAGAATAATTTTAGCAAATATCATTCTATTGACGAATAGTTTTCTTTGTGCTACAGTTCACTTGGATGAGTATACCAAATATACGCATCTTTAGAAAAGAAACGGGAGATTCCTAATACATGGAGGTGAAGATGAAAAGAATATCCGGAACATTTTTTGTTACAGTGCTGTTATTTGTCTGCGGACTTACTGCATGCGGTGGAAAGCAGCCTGAAACAGCGGCAAAGGAAACCGCTTTAGTGGTAGCAGGCAGTGAAATAGCCTGCGGCGTCGATCCTACAGTTTATCCTGCAGCGGATTACTTACTGAATATGGGAGCGGCAGAGATTCTCTTTAAAGCGGACGCCGTCGGTATTATTCAGCCGTATTTGGCAAAAAGCGCCCGTCAGGTAGACGAACATACGTGGGAAATTGCATTGCATCCGGAAGCGGTATTTTGGAGCGGCGCTCCGGTTACGGCGCAGGCCGTTATCGATTCTCTTATGCGTTCTAAAAATTTTGATATGAAAGCGAAACCTCATCTGCAAGGGATGCATTTTACAGCGACGGAAACCTATACCATACGGGTAAAAACGGAGGTAGCCAATACCGACATCAGCAAAAACCTCTCTTTTTCTCAGTTGGTTATACATAATACCGCCGAACGGTACACGTATAAGAGTATCGATACTGCAGATTATACGGGCATGTATAAAATTGCATCGTTTGAGCCCGGCCAACGTATGACTTTTGAAAAAAATGAGCGCTACTGGAGAAAAAAGCCCGAAATTTCCCGTGTTATCCATGAACAAATCGGCGATTCCGATGCGCGGGTTATTGCCGCTTTAAGCGGACAATACCATGTAGTGATGGATATCGACCGGTCAGCGTGCGGACAATTCAAGAACAGTGACGTTTCCCATATTGTACAGGTCACGGGCGCGCAAACAATGACGGTCTACTTAAATACCGAAAAACCGGCTTTAAGCGATTGGCGTGTCAGGCAGGCCTTGAGCTGGGGCATCGACCGCAACGAGCTGATTGTTCTGGGGATGGAAGGCTTAAGCGAACCCGTTACGACATGGCTTGGTTCCAATCCTGCCTATTCCAAAATTAAAACCGCTTTTTTCGATTCCTACCGGCCCGATAAAGCAGCAGCGCTTCTCGATGAAGCGGGATGGCTGGTATCTCAAGACGGGTACCGTTATAAGGACGGCATACCGTTTACGATGATGATTCGCACCTTCCGTAACGATAAAGCCTTAGGAGAAGCTCTTCAAATGCAATGGAAAAAATTAGGCGTTAACGTTTCCGTACAACATGGGGATTATTCTTTGATGACAACGGCCTATAAAAGCGGAGAGTGGGACGGAGCGGTTGAAGGATGGGGGACATACGGAAATATCATCGGGCTTTTAAACACTCAATACGGCGCAGACGGTACGGCAAACTACGGGCATTACCGCGATGAAAAAGTCAATACATTTTTAGCCCGTCTTTCTGCTGCTGCCAATAATGCAGAACGGCAAACGATCGCAGAAGCATTGTCCCTGTATATTGCAGAACAGTCGCCTGCCGTCTATATTTGTCCGCGGCCGCAGATTACTGCCGTCAGCAATAAACTTGAAGGCTTTATACCGCATTTCCGTCAATTTGAAAACGTTGTTAATGCGGATTTACGGATTCTGAAATAACGGCTGACGTATGTATAGCCTAATTTTGCGGCATATAGGCGGAGCCTGTATTACGTTAATGCTTGCTTCGATGGTCATCTTTATACTGATACGGCTTGCGCCCGGCGATCCGATTGAATCGGCTCTTGGACTCGGTGCGGGCGAGCTGGGCAACGACAGTAAAATGCTGGCGGAAAAAAAAGAAATGCTGAGAAAGCAGCACGGTTTATACGATACCATTCCCGTTCAATACATACGCTGGTTGAAGAAGCTGTGCGCATTTGATTTAGGCGTTTCAATCCGCACCGGTATTCCGATTACGCATGAACTTGGGCGAAGAATTCCTTTGACACTGCTGTTATCCGTTGCGGCGCTGTGCATCCAAACGGTAATCGGCGTTTCTTTAGGGATGTATTCGGCAGTCAAAGCGGGAACGGTGCCGGATGCCGTCATCAGATTGTTCTGCGTTATATTCGCTTCTCTTCCCATTTTTGTGCTGTCGTTGTTGCTTTTACTCGTCTTTTCGGTGCGGCTTCATGCGTATACCATCAGCAGCTATAGCACCTTGCAGCGGCTCTGGCTTCCGGCAATAACCTTAGGCGCTGTCGGATCTCCGCAGATTATCCGCATGGTGCGAGCTTCCATGCTATCGGAATTCGGGCAGCTTTATATTTCGGCAGTGCAATCGCGGGGGCTGCCGGCACGCATGATTCTTTTTGAAGCGCTGCATAATGCGCTTCTGCCCGCGGTTACCACGATTGCGTTGTCGTTTGCTCATTTAATCGGCGGCGCCGTCGTTGTCGAAAGTATTTTTAATTGGCCGGGGCTCGGCAATTACGCAATGCAAAGTATTTTGATTCACGATTATCCTGCCATTCAAGGTTATACGGTACTGACGGTTGCAGCGGTCATCTGTATCAATCTGCTTGTAGAGCTTACGTATATGTTTGTCGATCCCCGTGTACGGAAGGATTAAAACGGCCATGATACGCATGAAAATACCTGCCGCGGCAGGCGTTGCTGCGGGTTTGGCCTTGCTGTTTTGTATTGCGGTATCGGTTGCCCTCGCGCCGCTGTTTACCGCTTACACGCCGGAACAAGCGGATAGCACGCACCGTCTGGAAAGCTTTAGCACAAAACATCCGTTCGGTACGGATCGCTTCGGCAGAGATATCTTTTCCCGTACGCTGTATGGCGGACGGATAACGCTTGTATCCTCATTCGCAGCGCTCACGACGGCATTGTTCATAGGCGTTCAGCTGGGTATTATTACCGGCTTACACAATCAGACCGTGTTTGACACCGTCTTAATGCGGATAATAGATGTACTGACGGCATTTCCGTTTATCGTCTTTGCGATGGTCATTGCCGCACTATGGGGCGCCGGTTTGGTACAGCTTTTAACGGCGGTTGCGGCGGTTTGGTGGATTCCCTTTACCCGTCTTTCGCGCAGTATTATAATGCAGGTTAAAAATGATTCAAGTATATTGGCAGCCCGTGTGCTCGGCGCACCCCAATGGAGAATTATTTTTTATGAGCTCGTGCCTAAAACAATCGGCCCCGTTTTTGTGCTTGCCACCTTTGAATTGGGAACATTGGTCCTTTCTATTTCGGCCTTGTCTTTTTTAGGTATGGGAGCGCAACCGCCTACACCCGAATGGGGGAGTATGCTCTCCGATGCGCGCGCTCATTTTTTTCAGCATCCGCATGTTTTATTCGGCCCTGCTCTTTTTATCGTGCTTACGGTTTTCGCGCTCAATGTAACCGGCGAAGGGTTACGCGATGTGCTTGACCCTTATGAACGAATACGGTTTTAAGCGGTGAACTCAAGTATGTACGTAGAAAATCTGGAAGTCTTTTATACCGGCGTCCAGAATCGGCTCAAAGTATTGGATAAGATAACGTTCTCTTTGCAAAAAGGAGAAATACTGACCCTGCTCGGCGAAAGCGGTTCGGGAAAAACAACGTGTGGAAAAGCGCTTTTGGGAATGCTGCCGCCGTCCGCAAAAATTACCGGCGGGCTTATGCGGCTTGGAAACGGAGCGCCGGTACGATTGAATGACCGAGAGGTTAACTGGCATCTGTTACGCGGGAGACAAATCGCCATGATTTATCAAGATGCCCGCCTGGCGCTTAATCCGGTTAAAACCGTACGGGAACATTTTCACGGTACGCTCGCATATCATAAACTCGGATCGAAAGCCGCTATTGAACGGAAAAGTGCCGAACTGCTGCAATTTCTCCGCTTTGATGATCCTGCCCGTATCTTGGCTTCGTACCCGTTTGAGCTGAGCGGAGGCATGTGTCAAAGAGTGTACACCGCGTTAATCCTCTGCCTTGAACCGGAAATACTGATTGCAGACGAGCCGACTTCCGCCTTGGATCCGGACGGCAGGCAAGAAGTAATCAGCCTTTTAAAACAGGTGCAGCAGTCTTTTTCGCTATCCATCCTTTTGATTACCCACGATATCGATGTGGCGGCTGCACTCGGCGGCCGTATTATTGTGCTTGAGAACGGACGAATTATAGAAACAGGCAGCACGAACGAAATACTGACGCGTCCGAAAGAACCGTATACCCGTTCACTCCTTGAGGCACGGGAGCTTCCCGTAAGAGACGCGGGACGAGAGAAGCGGAGCGGCGCTCCTTTGCTACTGGTAGAAAACCTCTGTAAAACTTTTAAGAACAAAGGCGCCGCTTATAGCGTATTACAGGACGTTTGCTTGGAAGTATACCGCGGCGAATCAATCGGGCTTTTAGGAGCAAGCGGCTGCGGCAAGTCCACTTTGGCAAAGTGCATAACCGGTTTGGAGAGAGCTGATCGGGGAAGCATTATATACCATGGAAAAGATATCACCCATGTACGCGGCAGCGAGAGGAAATGGGTGTGCAAGCATATGCAGATGGTATTTCAGGACGCCCGCGCAAGTTTAAATCCGCAGCGTTCTGCATTACAGTTGGTGCAGGAGCCGCTTGAGTATCTCGGGATCGGCAATAAGCGGGAACGCATCGAAAAAGCCCGCTCTTATTTACAGCAGGTGCAGCTTGATAATGATGCGCAGCAGCGGCGTCCTCCTCAGCTGAGTACCGGACAATGCCAGCGGATAGCGCTTGCACGCGCCTTAATTGTGGAACCGGATATTCTGATCTGCGATGAAGCGGTATCAGCTTTAGATATGGTGCTGCAAAAGCAAATACTGTGCTTACTGGATAGCTTGCAAAACGCTTTGGGCTTTGCCGTTATTATGATTTCCCACGATATACGAATTATCCGGCATTATTGTACGCTGGCTGCTGTTATGCAAAACGGCGTTATCACAGGCCTTATTCCAACCGATAGATTGGCAGCGCACGAAAACAGCGATGCACTGTTGTTGAAAGCAATGCGGTAAACCGACCCGGCCGATTAAAATGAGGGAAGATTATGCAAAATACACACATCGATTTAACGCAAGGAGTTATCTGGAAAAAGTTACTGCTTTTTTTCATTCCGATACTGGGAGGAACTCTGTTTCAGCAGCTGTATGTTATTGTTGACGCCGTTATTATCGGACAGTACGCCGGAAAGTCGGGTTTGGCGGCGATTGACTCCGTTTACAGCCTTTTAAAACTGCCCGTTAATTTTTTTACGGGCCTATCGGTTGGGGCTTCCGTGATCGTATCGCAGCTATTCGGCGCTAAAAAACACCGTGAGCTTTCCGAAGCCGTTCATACCGCGCTTGCTTCCGGCTTGATAGGAGGGCTTCTCCTGTCCGCGCTCTGCATCGCCGCCGCTCCGTTTTGCTTACGGCAGCTACACGTACCCGCTTCTCTTTTTCCGCACACGCTCTCTTATGTGCGCATCTATTATGCAGGCTTTGTATTTTCTATGCTATACAACATAAGCGCCGGTATACTGCAAGCAGTAGGCGATTCCAAGCAGCCGTTTACCGTTCTTATTGTTGCGAGCACCTTCAATGCTGCAGCCGATATGCTTTTTGTGGGCGTGTTCAAGTGGGGAGTCTCCGGAGCGGCGGCGGCGACGGTACTGTCGCAACTGGTGAGCGTGTTTTTGATACTGCGCATAGTACGGAAAACCGATTCGCTTGGTTTTTCCCTTGTTACGGTGCGGATGTACCGCACCGCTTTTGCGCCGGTAGTTTCGCTCGGCCTACCCATCGGCTTGCAATCTTCGCTGTACCCGATCGCAAATATGATGATTCAAAGCGGAATCAATAGTACCGGCGCCGATGCTATTGCAGCGTGGGCGCTGTGCGGAAAACTTGACTTTCTCATTTGGGCATGTACGGATTCTCTTGCAGCGGCGGTTTCAACCTTTGCGGCACAAAATTACGGCGCACGGCAGTACCGGCGGCTTAAGAGCGGCGTGCTAATCGGGCTCGGCATGACGCTTGCTGCGGTAGCCGCCATCAGCACGGCATTATTCGTATGGAACGAACCGCTCGGTAAGCTCTTTATTAAGCCGTCCGATTACGACGTCATTCCCCTCATGGGAAGCCTCATGCGCTTTTTATCGCCGCTGTACTGTATCTATGTGTTCGGAGAAGTTCTTTCCGCCGCAATCCGCGGAAGCGGCGAAACCTTTAAGCCGATGCTTTTAACGCTCACCGGTACCTGTGCCTCCCGAATTATTTGGATGCGGTATCTTGTTCCGCTTAAACCTTCTTTATTTATAATTATTTTAAGCTATCCTGTCTCATGGGCGCTCACCGCCTGTTTGTTTAGTACGTTCTATCATTTTTATAAAAAGCAGGTTTTTCCGGTGGAAACATAAGTCAAAGCCTGATGCTGTGCAAAAAGCGAGACGCCGCCTAATTAACAGGCAGCAGGTCTCGTCCTTTAATGTTAAGGCCGGTGGGTTAAGCGGGAGACGACACCGAGGAAGAAAACCGGCTGCTTGTCTTGGTTGATACCTGCTTGAAAGGTAAAAGGCACGCTGTCAAACAGCGTATAGCCTATGCCGCCGCCGCATTCCCACAAAAGCGTGCGTTTTTGCCATTTTGTTATGCCTAAACCGGCATCTGCAAACAGTGAAATAAAAAAACCGTTTGTTTGGCTCGTCAGCCGTGTAAGATACCAGCGGAATTCAGAACTAAAAATATGTAAATCTCTGTATTTGGGCACTGTTTTAAAAGGATTGCGTCCAGTAATGAAGTGCTGCGGTTTTTCAATTTCATAGCGGCGTAGGGGTGCTGTTTTGCCGTATTGCACAGTGCCGGTATGAAAAAACGAATACATACACGCGATGTCCACATAGTATAAATGGAAAGAAGCGGGAATATCCGCACTGAGGGTATAATAGTGAAAGTTGTCTTTTGGTATCCAATGGTAGTTGACTGCTGCAGTGCCGGTACTTTTAAAAAAGCCGAAGTCTGCAAGGAAAAAATCAAACCGTATACCTGATGCAAGGCTTGTAACAACCTGCTTTTGAGTTACTGGGATACTATCGGGTTTTTCTTCGATTATTTCGTATTTCCGCTGCCGCCCTGCTTGTACCGGAAAGCTCAATCGTACATTTCCCAGCGTAAAACCTATGTTCGTTTTCCCGTACACTACCTGTTCATCTCTTTTTTTATGCATCGTAAAGGGAAGAATATTGTAAACGGCGTAAGCATTATAGAAAAAAGTGCCATTTCGCAGCGCAAATCCTACCGAGGTGTTTATTACCGGCTCGTCCTCAAGCAAAAATGAAAAACCTGCATTGGGAAATATGCTAACATCTTCACTGCGGTAAAACCATCCCATGTTTATCGAAAGCGGTAAACCGTAGTAATGCGGTTCTATCTTAAAACCTGCGTTATACACTGGAAGCCTTGCAATAGCCTCGGATAGCGGTTCGGTGTTTTTGCTTTCAGAGGGGACAATCTCCGCATTTGTATCTTCTTCCGGTGTAGGGACTGCCTCTTGTGCATATACGATGCTGCCTGTATAAAGCAGCAGTGCAAGGGTGCAATACTGGTGTATTTTTTTTATACTCATGGGAGTAATGCCTCTATTTTTTGAGTAAGTGCTTTCATCTGAGAATAAGTGAATAAAGCTGCCGGAACTTCTGCCGGTTTTATCCATTCAGTCGTCCACGAAGTGCTCGTATTCTTTTTAAACAGTAAATTATAGACATCAATTTGTCGGAAACAGTCGTATCCATCAACGTTGCCGCGGTGATATACGAGCTTACGCGCCGGATTTTTTTTGTCGTCGATGAAGGTAAGCTCAAACGCGCCGGCGGCGTTTTTTTGAAAGAGGATATATTTGTAAGTCGGTTGGGCTCTCTTGCGCTCAAGAGTTACTACACCGGCTTCCGCCTCGATAATGGCGTACTCATTTTTAAAATCGGTTTTAAGCAAATCTTGCACTTCAAATTCTTCTACCTTGTACGTCCCTGAAACTTTTAAGGGGCTTTTCAGTTTGTTCGTCAAAAGCCAGCAACCTTCGTTGGAGCTGAAAAAATACTGAATACCGCGCTTGGTTTCTATCCGTACGCATTGTCCATTGCGGTGAAAAAGGCAGTAGGCACCGTCAGTGGTTTTTGTACCGGCGGTTTCATTCCGTTTAACAATAACCTGCTTTATGAGTACTGTTGTATCTGTTGCGTACGTTTTATTCACGTTTAGAAAATCTTCATAGTCGGTATTTTGTCGTTGTGTTTCACCTATCAGTTCAGCGGAACAAAAAAAGATGCCTAATAATGCCAGCAGTATGCTTATTATGTTCGTATGCCGTATCATAGGTTCCTCCTCCTTTAATTATAATGCATGAGCTGTACCGTGCTGTGTTTATTGACGGTGTAGATTGGGTACAGTACCGAAATGGTACCGGTTAAGAAAATAAACAGTTGTGTGCGGCATATTGATTGCATGGTAATATAAAAATTCAGCCGGTAGCCCCTGCTGTAGCCCGGCGGTACCATCGTAATGTTAAAGGTATCGGTAACCACATTGCCTAAGTGTGCAAGCAGCGTACCGCCTACAATACCGGCGAGGCTCAGGATACAAACTTCAAGCGCCAGCATGTACATAATAGAAGATTTTTTTAAACCGATTGCTTCCATGGTGCCGAATTCTGCGATCCGCTCCATAAAACTTGCAGATAAGCTCTGCGTTAAGGCCACAAAAATGAGGATACATAAAATAGCGCTGATAACCGAGAATTGCGTATTGAATAAACCGCTGATTTGCTCCCATGAAGGGTTGAGTTCTTTCCAATTCTTTGTTTCAAAGTGCAGCTTATGTTCTTTAAAATACGAATCAAGTATGGCTTGCACCTTGGGCATATCGCTATCTTTTTGCAAAAAAAGACGGTTATACGAAGCACAGTCTTCTAATTCAAAAAAATCAATAACGGCACTGCGGGAGGCAATCACAAGTCCCGCGTCATTTTGGGGAATGCCGGTGTCAAGCCAGCCGCTTACCGGAAATGAGCCGGTTACAATTCCGCTCTGCCCGATGGAAGCCATGATATTCACAAAGGGACTTGCACTGAGGTTTAACTTGAGCGTTTCATATAAGCCTTTACCCAGCACCATATCTTGCGAATCTGCAAACACCGGCATTCCCTCGGTTGCTCCCAATGCCTGTGGATTATCATAGCCTGAAGCCCAAAAAATGGCAGATGTATCTTCGGTACCAATGATACCTTGAAAATGCAATACCGAATCATAATTTTTTACTGTTGGTATTGTTTTATACAAGGCTTGTAAGTCCTGTAAGTCTTTTTTTGATAGCAGTTTGCTTTTGCTGTTCGGCGTATCGCTTAAGCCTTGTATGTTCACTCGAATATGGCCTTTATCTGCAATAAAGCCGAGTGCTAAACCTTGCTCGGAATATTCTACAAAACCGCGATAGAGCAAAATAGCACCCGACGCAATGGCAATGAGCAGAATCGATAAAATACTTCGTTTGGTATGGAATACAATATTGTCCCATGCGCTTTTAAGTAAAAACATTAGTTCCCTCTGTACTGTTTTTCTGTTAAGGTGCCTGCTTGCATGGTGTACGCCTTGTCGGCATATTCGTTAATAATGGGATCATGCGAGACAAAAATACCGATTGCATTGCGCTCTTTTATGTAGCGGCGCAGATAGGCATATACTTGGTGGGAGCGCTCAGTATCAAGTGATGAGGTAATTTCATCGGCAATAAGGTACTGAGGGTTCGTAGAAAGAGCGCGCACCAGTGACACGCGCTGCTTTTCACCGCCTGAAAGCTGATCCGGCTTTTTGTGTATGAGTTTTTGCAAGTCAAAATATTCAAAAAGCGGTAACAGGGCTTGCTCTATTTCTTTTTTGGATTTCCGCGCAATTTTTAAAGGTAATGCGGCGTTGTCATAGATGTTTTGTGCTTTAATGAGTTCAAAAAATTGAAACACCAAACCGAAATGCTCAAGTCTAAATTGCGCCCGCTTATTCGCGTCTAGGCCGCTTATTTCAGTCTCATCCCAGCGGATAGCTCCTGAATCGGGGGTATCAATACCGGTAATCACATTCAAAAAGGTTGATTTACCTGCACCGGAGTTGCCGTAAATCCAAATAAGCGAAGCAGGATCGGCGGAAAAGCAAATGCCCTTATTCACCTCAATCTTTTTTTCTTGTGCGTAATAACTTTTATAGACATTTTGCACAACTAATCCTTCCATACTGATTCCTTATAAGGTGAATATTCCATTTTTATAATTATCATAGAGACGCAAGAGAACTCCATGATTGGGAAAAAGAGCTGCCGCTTTTGCTAAATACTCACGCCCTTTTTGGCTGTTGTATTTTTTTAGGTAATACATTGAGTAGAGCGTATAGGCAGTGAATTGATCGGTAAGTGTGAGCACGTCAAGATACTGTTCTTGCGATTCAATAAAGCTGTTGTACCGTGTTGTTGTTGCATCAGAAGGGAATATATGCCAGCAAGCGAGCTTGACTAAGGCTTCTGTGTTATCGGGATTAAGCAGCAGCGCTTTACGGTAGAGTACTGGCAGGCTTGCTGCAATACTGTTTACCTGCTTTTGCAGCACTAATTTGGTGTATAAAAAGTCAGCGTAACGCAGGTATAAGGCTGAAGCCTGTGCGGTTGTCAGCGGTTTTTCAGTAGTGCCGCCTTGCTGCATAACTTCTTGTAAGAAAACAGGCGCTTGTTCGTCTATATGCTTAAGGTATTTTTTGCACTTTCGATCTCCTCCATGTGTGTACAGTACCGATATGAGCTTGGCGTACTCAAGGTAGCGCATCAGCTGTTCTCCGCTTATATCCGATGCACTTAACGCTGCATGGACGTGCTCAAAGCTGGTAAAAAGCCGCCGCCGGTCTATGGTATTGTTCCGATAATAGCCGGCAAGGGCTGCTTCGCATTCTTCAATGCTCAAAAAGCCTGAGGCATCCTCCGGCGAGGCAGCGGAATTCGCTTGTTGCTGCAAAGCTGCCGGTGCGGCAGTTTCGGCTGTTTGAGCGGCGGCTTGCATCATGCTTGCAGCAAAAAACAATGCAAGCGCTACAGATAACACTAATGGCTTATTCAAAAAAGAGCTTACCATTTTTATTTCCTTTGATAACGGTTTGGGTAAAGCGTTCATTTGGAATGAGTGCGTTCGCTGCACGTAAGTCTGCATTCGCTTTTGCTGCATCTTCAAGAGCAACGTATGCTTGTGAGCGGTATAGTAAGGCTAAGTATTTTTCTTCCGGTGTTTTTGCGTAAGAAACCGCTTTTGAAAATTCTTTTAACGCAGCATCTTCTCCGCCGCCTGCAATGGGAGGTGCAAAAAAGAGCCAAAGACCATACGAAAGATAGCCCGAAGAAAATGTTTTATCTTGTTTTAAGGCATCAAGGTATAATTTTCGGGCGATATTTGCTTCTGTGTACATATCTTGCCCTGATAAAAATGCGGTAAGCCGTGATTTTACATCAGCCCAGCCGGCAAGGAACCAAGCATTCACTTCGGAATTTTTCTTATTTGCCATAAACGCTTTGCAGGCTTTATCCTGTTTAGTCAAAAGTAAATAGGTATCTTTTGCATTTTTTTTACCGTTCGCATCCTTTTCAAACAGTGCTTGTTCAAGAGTAAACAAGGTACGCAGCGTTACCGCTGCTTCTTCAGTTAGGCGAGCGCTGTCAAGCTTTTGTTTGTAATCCGATAGTTTGGTTTGCATAGCCTGTTCGCTTTCTGCGTTGTACAGTTCAACTTTGAAGTGTAAAAAATCGTCATAGATTTCTTGGGCAAAAAACGGCATACTGCATAGCCAAAACATAAGCGCTGTACCATATTTCCGTACCATAAAAGCCTCCATCGGTTTTATTATAGCGTATAGAAAGCGGCGGGTGAAGCCGCCAGTAAAACTATCACAGCTGTCTACTATAATTGTCATTCGTAAGCATTACACCATTAAATATGTTCAAGGAAGAGAGATGGTATCCCCCGCTTGCCTAAGCGAAACCGGTTAG
>JBQNBR010000034.1:0-20044 GCA_052169815.1 Treponema sp. | reverse complement strand
CTCCCCCTTGTGTGTACTTAAAGATACCCGCATATTTCAAAAAAGTGTCCTTCTTCCCCTAACAGGCGATGTTTCGGCGTAAGCCGAAACTCGACAGGCTAGCGGTTGGCTGAAAGCCAATCCGCTAGCCTGGTAGATGCCCGCTTCTTCGGAACCAACACTTTTGAAAATGAAAGGGCTTGACACTCAGCTTTTTTCATCCTATCATATGAACATATATTCAATCGTTTGTTTTATATAAAGGAGCCACACGTATGGATACCGTTGCAGAAACCTTGCCCGAAGATACTTACGGAGCATTTGATGCTGATGCTGTCGCCCATGCACGTGCTAAAATACCCGATGAAGAGACGATGACTGCATTGAGTGATTTTTTTAAAAACTTCGGCGATTCAACCCGTATTAAAATAGTATCGGCGCTCATGGCAGGCGAACTGTGCGTTGCAGACATTGCCGAAGCGCTTGAAATATCCGCATCGGCGATATCGCACCAACTGCGTATTTTACGGCAGGCGAAAATTGTCCGCTACCGGCGGGTAGGCAAGCAAGTGTATTATTCAATAGAAGATAATCACGTTGGTATTCTGTATACCGTCGGTATGGAACATATAAAGGAAGGGCATTAACTCTAAAAATACCTTAATAAGGAGGGACACTATGGCTTGCTCATGCACAACATGCGGAATTCATTCACATCACGAACATGAAGAAGAACCGCACGAACATGTTCATTCGTTATGGAAACGCCAAGATATTATCCGTTTTTCCATTTCAGCGCTCTTTTTTGTTTTAGGCATTGTGCTGCACGCGGTAGGCGATCCGTTCAGGCTCCACTGTACGTACAGCAGTTACAACGTTACATGTACACTGTCCTCTTTGCTGTTCATTGCAGCGTGGCTGAGCGCCGGTTTAGAGGTTTTGGAAAGCGTCGTGAAAACCGCTGGGAAAAACAGCTTTTTTGACGAGAATTTTTTGATGACTTTTGCCACACTCGGCGCATTTTTATTAGGAGAGTGGACTGAAGGAGCCGCCGTCATGCTCTTCTATAATATAGGTGAGCTACTACAGGGAGCAGCGGTACAGCAATCTCGACGATCTATTACCAACCTTATGGATTTACGCCCAGAGTTTGTCCGCTTGTATCAAAGCACTCCCGTACACCACCATGAGCATGAACACTGCGACTGTGACCATCACAAGCATGAACATGCCCACTGTGAATGCGATAACCACACCGATACGGCAGAGCAATTAGTAGCGCCTGAAACAGTGCCGATCGGCAGCCTTATACTCGTGAAGGCCGGAGAGAAAGTGCCGCTTGACGGGATAGTGGTAGAAGGCGCTTGCTCGTTCGATACGCAATCCATAACCGGCGAAAGCATCCCGCGCTTTGTAGATGCCGGTGGAACCGTATTATCAGGATTTGTGAATCTGGACGGCTTAACCGTTATCCGCACCACCGCAACGGCAGCCAATACCGCTGCCGCCAAAATGTTAGCACTTGTTGAACACGCACAGGATCACAAAACCAAAACGGAGCGGCTGATTTCATCCTTTGCCCGCGTTTACACGCCGATTGTAACCATCGGTGCGATAGCCCTTGCACTGGCGCCCCCTCTTTTGCGTGCTCTTATTTATCAAGAACCGCTTACCGGGTGGAATAGCTTTGCACCGTGGATTTCCCGCGGCTTGGTTTTTTTGGTTATCTCCTGTCCCTGTGCGTTTGTTATTTCAGTGCCGCTCGGCTATTTCGGCGGCCTCGGCGGTGCGGCGCGAAAAGGTATTTTAATAAAAGGCGCCACGTTTATCGATGCGCTTGCGCGTACCGATAGCGTCATCTTTGACAAAACGGGAACCTTAACCGAAGGCATATTGGCCGTGGATAAGCTCATGCTCGCCGAGACGGTGGAGCGCGATTCTCTTTTAACTACCGCGTACAAAGCCGAATACCATTCCAATCATCCGGTCGCACAAGCCATCAAGCGCTATGTAGAGCACACCCTTGACCATGAGGCGCTCTCCCGCTTGCAAAAGGAGGCCGGCGAGCTTTCCAACTACTGCGAAAAAGCAGGACAAGGCGTGGCTGTAGAGTACCACGGAGCGCTTTTACAAGCAGGCTCTCCGGCCTATATCTTCGGTAGCAATGCACATATAGACCCACGGGTGAGCGCCGCTAAAGGTATCAAGGTTGCATTCGCCTATAACGGCCGGTATATGGGTACCTTGCTATGCAGCGATAAACTTAAAAAGGATTCTGCACAAGCGGTACAGGCACTACGAAAGGTAGGCGTCGAGTACATCGAGATGCTCACCGGAGACACCAAACAGGTGGGTGAAAAGATTACCCAGCAATTAGCGCTCGACCGCTGCAGCAGTGAGTTACTGCCGCACGAAAAAGTGAGCCGCTTTGAAGCCATCAGCAGTGAACGCAAAAGGCAGCACGAGCAAGCCGTGTGCGTGTTTGTCGGTGACGGCATCAATGACGCGCCTGCCTTAGCTCGTGCAGATGTCGGTATCGCAATGGGCGCCATAGGCAGCGATGCGGCAATCGAAGCTGCCGACATCGTGCTGATGAACGATAACCCGCTCCTTATTGCAGAAGGGATTACCGGCGCCCGCGTTACCAGAAAAATCGTGATGCAGAATATCATCCTTGCGTTTTCGGTAAAAATTGCCTTTTTAATGCTTGGTGCGTGGGGCATAATCGGTTTGTGGGCAGCCGTGTTTGCAGATGTCGGAGTGGCGCTGTTGGCAGTGTGCAATTCGCTCCGTGCGCGGCGCTAAGGGTTACGCACATTCCCGGAGCAATTGGGCAGACGTAGGGAAGCGCAGAAGAAATTATTAGACCTGGTGCGACAACAACAGTTATCGCACCAGGTCTATTGACGATAGGCGGGCTGCCCTACCGTGTTTTACTCAAGGTTTCGGAAATACCGAAGGCACAGTCGCCTATCTTTTCAATCGTGCGTACCATATCGATATAAAGCAGCTCGGCCTTTACATCAGCCCCTTCTTCCAGCCGCTTCCGCGCCAGCTTTTTAAGATTTGAACGCATTGAATCGATAGTTTGCTCCATCTCATCAGCCAAGGCAAGCTGCTCCTGTGCGAGCGGTTTGTTGAGGTGCTCATGCACAAAATGAATAAACTGATTCACCTCTGCAATGTAGGGGAAAAGCTTATCCATATCGTCTTTGGGAATAACAGTTTTCTTTTTTATACTTTTTCCGATGTGAAGGCCGAGTTCATAGATATGATCGGTCATGTTTTCAAAATAATCGACAATGGTGAGCATGAGCCGTACATTGTGTTCTGCCTTGCGACTCAGCGAAAGGCGGGAAGTCGCAATCAAGTAGCGGGAAAGCTCCTCCTGCATTTGATCCGCATAATCTTCTTTCTGCATCAGCTGCGCGATAACCGTTTCAGCATAGCCAATATTTTTGTTTTTATCCTCAAGCAGCGGACGCAGCGTATCGAACATCGTACGAACAATCACCGACATCATGCTTATTTCGCACTCCGCTTGTACAATATACGCTTCGATGTTTCCTTTCCCACTGGCAGCGCTCGGCATCACGAGCTGATACTTTTCAGGCGTTTCGTTGCCGGAATCTTTTATCAGCCACTTAACAAATCGGGCAATGTGCGAAACAAACGGCAGCGCTAGCAGCGTATTGACAATATTGAACAGCGAGTGAAAAAAGGCAAGGCGGACGGTAATGTTGTCAAAACCACTACCTGCTTGAGTGAGCAGCTCCAAGAAGGAGAGCGCCGGTCTGAAAAAAATAAGGAATAACAGGGCACCGCATACGTTAAACAGAACATGGACGGTAGCAGCCCTGCGTGCATTGAGCTTACTGCCGACTGCCGCAAGAACGGCATCGATAGTCGAGCCGACGTTACTGCCGAGAACGCTTGCTGCAGCAAAGTCCATGCCGATCACGTCTCCGGCCGCCATCGTCAGCACTATTGCGGTGGTCGCCGAAGAAGAATGCAAGATAACAGTTAAAAGAAAGCCTACAGTAAACCCGAGCGCGATGCTGTATATGCCACTATCGGCGGCGACCGACAGAAAAGCGAGCTTATCGGCCGATATATTTGGCATTAATGAGGATAAGATCCCGAGACCGGTAAAAAGGAGGCCGAAGCCCATAATACCTTCGCCTAAACTTTCTTTATGGATTTGTTTAAAGAAGGTAAGAAAAAAGCCAACGCCGAATGCCGGGATGGCAATGTCCGCCAGTTGGAATTGAAACCCGATAAGAGCGACAATCCATGCCGTAACCGTTGTCCCGATATTCGCCCCGAAGATAACGCCGATTGCTTGCGTTAAAGAAAGAATCCCCGCATTGACAAACGAAACCGTCATAACAGTTGTCGCTCCGGAGGATTGCACAATCGCTGTTACTGCAATGCCAGTAAGCACCGCTAAAAAACGGTTTCCGGTCATCATGTTTAAAATACGGTGTAAACTTTCTCCGGCGCTCTTTTGAATACCTTCGCTCATCAGTTTCATGCCGTATAAAATGAAGCCGAGACTGCCGACGACCTGCAATAGCATGGTTGTTATGACTTTCATAACCCGAAGCATAACAGAAGTGGCACGCTTATGCAATGTCCGAGGCGATCACAGCTTACCTAATGAAAACTGCCCCAGCAATCGCCTGCTTCAACCCCGGCGCGGCATGTGGGCAGTGTCCCTCCGCACAAATAATGAATTTTGCTTGATTTTTCATGCAATTAAGTGTATATTAGACCTGTTCGGAAATTTCAGTTTCAGAACAGACTACCTTGAAATGCGAAGAGGCACGATATGGCAATGCTACAAGTCCGTGATATGGATGACCGCTTATATGAAAGATTAAAATTCGCTGCGAAACGTGATAACCGCTCAATCAGTTAACAAGTTGTTACTATTTTGCAAGATTATTTTACTTCTGTTCCCATAAAAACAAAAAATGCAACTGAGGAATTTTTAAAGCTTGCAGGTTCATGGGAAGATGTGAGAAGCACAGAAGAAATTATTGATGATATGAGAACTTCCCGAGTTAATTCAACAAGATTTGAGGCTTTAGATGGCATATTTGATCGATACTGACATAATAATATTCGCACTTCGGGGCGATAAAACGGTATTGGCGAAATTTGAGGAAAACAAACGCAAGAAAGCCACTAAAAACATCAGTTTTTAGTGGCTTTCTTTGATTTTAATTTGCGATGTTTTTAATAAGTCATTTATATTTATAGACTTATTAAAAACTCGACGGGCACCTCTAAAAATCTATACCCTAGTTTTTAGAGGTGCACATATTTCTATTTCGATGATCACGTATGCAGAGCTTGTCTTGGGTGCAAAACGTTCCCAGAATGAACGGAAAAACATGATAAAAGTAAATCATATTCGCGAAATTTACCCTATCGAAGAATTAAATATTGGTGTTATGGATGTATTTGCTGAGATAAAGGCAACAATGTATGCAAAAGCAATGAGGGTAGAAGATATGGATTTATTTATTGCAGCGACGGCACTTTACAATGATTTGATATTAGTAACAAATAACACCAAGCATTTTGAACATATTCCGGCATTGAAATTAGAAAACTGGAAAAACGGGCAAACTTGAGCCAAATCTCTGGTCCATGTGCAAAAACAGTTTGACAATTCTTCTAACTTAGTCTATGCTAATTGGTCAAGATAGTATCTCATAATAGACCTGTGCTACAAGGGAAGTTTCAGAACAGGTTTCACCATTTTCAAAAATATACATAAGGGCGCCGGCAAAAACCGTGGTGGATTTTTAAAAGATGCCCATAAGGGGGTTCTATGCTGTTAGAAGAATATAAACCGCTCATTGCTGCTTTAAAAACCAATATCAACGAAATATGGAGGCGCCTTTGACAGCGATGCCATACGAAAAAAAATAGCTGACAAAGAAGCGCTCACTACCGCCGCTGATTTTTGGAATGATCCTAAAAAAGCAGAAGCCATATTAATAGAAATTAAAAAGCTTAAAAACCTCATTGAGCCGTGGGAAACCTTGCTCGCCAAAAGCGCTGACCTTGAAGCGCTCTACGAATTAACTGAAGAAACCGGCAGCGACGAATACACAGCAGAAATTGCACATGAAATCAAAACGCTCACCGACGCATTTGAACAACTCAGCACGCTGCAGCTGCTTTCCGACGAAGTGGATCAAAACGATGCTTTTTTAACCATTCATGCTGGTACCGGAGGAACTGAGGCATGCGATTGGGCACAAATGCTCACCCGCATGTACCTTCGCTGGGCGGAACGCCGCAATTTCAAGGCATCTACGCTTGAAATGCTCGAAGCTGACGAAGGGCTTAAATCAATCACCATGCAAATCAGCGGAGAATATGCCTACGGCCTACTCAAAGGTGAAAGCGGTGTGCACCGGCTCATTAGAATTAGCCCTTTCGACGCCAATGCCCGTAGGCACACGTCTTTTTCTTCTATATATGTCTTTCCGGTACTGGATGATACCATCGAAGTAAGCATCCGTCCTGAAGATTTACGGGTGGATACTTACCGCGCAGGGGGAGCCGGTGGGCAACACGTAAACAAAACTGATTCAGCGGTGCGGCTTACGCACCTTCCTACCGGCATCGTGGTAGCCTGCCAAAATGAACGCAGCCAAATCAGCAATCGGGCTACCGCTATGAAAATGCTACAAGCCAGGCTATACGAATACTATCGTATAGAAAAAGAAAAAGAAAACGCCAAATTCGCCTCAGAAAAAAAGGGTATATCATGGGGCAACCAAATACGGTCGTATATTTTTCAGCCGTATACAATGGTAAAAGATCATCGTACTAAACACGAAACGGGAAATATCCAAGCAGTGATGGATGGCGATATCGATGCTTTCATCGAAGATTACTTAAAAAAGAAGTGGGCCGCCGTACCGCTTGACACCGATGAGGAGCTGTCTGTATGAGTATGAAAAAATGCCTTCTCCTCTTCGTCGCTATATCTTGCGTGCTGACAGGCAGTGCTGAAGAAAAACCGGAACCTACGTGGCTGCTCGCCGCAGCGCCGTTTTCGCTTATTAATGTTCCCGATATCTATGCGTCGTATGCCAGCGGAGTGCCTGCTATGCTGAGTACTTTTTGTACCGCGCCGTCGATGCGCCGCTTGGTGAGCGCTGACGAAAAAAAAACTCAGTACACAACAGAGATGGCGCGCAAAAAACTCATACTCATCAAGGAACGCGCTGCATTAATAAAAGAACGAGATGCGCTCTATTTAAGCATGCTTACTCCATCGGAGCAAAAAACAAAAGCGACTGCATTCAATAAAGATATTACCGCTAAAGAAGAAGAAATAGAGAAGATACAAAAGAAACTTGATTCCCCACAGGAAGAAGGCACCACCTTTAGCGATGAAGTACTGCCCATACGGTTTTGGAAAGATGGAGCGGTGCTTTTTGAGCAACCTGAACATACCAACCTTGAGCCTGCACTGCGAGCAGAGAAAATAAGTGCTATTATCGAAGGCAGTATTGAGAACTTAGCGGG
Source organism: Treponema sp. (assembly GCA_052169815.1). Classification (GTDB taxonomy): domain Bacteria; phylum Spirochaetota; class Spirochaetia; order Treponematales; family Treponemataceae; genus Treponema. Next base: position 12,508 of record JBQNBR010000034.1, on the reverse strand, counting down.
CTACATGTATATTACGGTGCACCTTCGCAGTAGCTTACCAGGAATGCCGGTAGCTACGTTTAGCGAGGCAGGCTCCTACCAAGCAGTAGAATCGATCGCGCAGTCGTTAGCCCGTCAAATCGTCGATACCATTACCAACACCAAACTCATCAAAGTCAATCTGGCTGTAGAACCTGCCGATGCAAAGGTATTTATCGGCGATAGACAGCTTGAGACAACTGAAAAAACCTTTTATGTACACGAAGGTTCGTATCGAGTAGAAGCAGCGGCACCTGATTACGAAACCGCATATAAAACAATCGATGCCCATGCGAATACCGAATACCAGCTACAAATAAAATTAAAACCTGAAAAAAAAGCAGCTATCGGCTTCCCATTTACAACGCCGGCTACCGACATATTTTTGCATACGCAATATTTCGGTAAAAATCCTACCGAAGCCACTATACCAGCAAAAAAGCAAACCGTGTTTACCTTTTCGTATAATGATGTAAAAACCTACGTGCTCGTGCATCCCAACGTATTTACACAACGCGATGAATCACTTTATACTTTAACGGCGCCTTTAAACCAAGTACAAACCAAAATGATTATTGAAAAAAGACGTAATATACTCTATTGGTCGCTCGCCGCTTTCTATATTTCATTACCGGTTTCTATATTATTACAAGGTATCACAACAGATATGGGAGCTGCAATCGCTGCGCATAAAATAGCGGAGTCTGGAGCGTATAAGGCACTTTCCATTACCACGCTTGTTATGCAGGGTATCACCGCCGGCTTAGGCATTAATTATGCGGTACAACTAGGATTTTACTTTTATGCAGCCGATCAGAGCATTCCAAAAGAAGCAAGTTATAAACAATAACAGCCTCGTTTTGAGGGGAGGTGCTGGAATGCGAGCTTCTATGCAGAACACCTCCGCTTTTCTTATTTCATGTGCATCATCAGCACACGGTTCATGTTATAGGAGTTGAATATGGGAAAGTTGAGTTTTTCGGAAAATTTAAAACGGATTTTCGGTATTTACCCTAAATTGGATGATTCTTTTTTTGAAAGCCTCGTAGACACTTTGGTAGAAGGTGATATTGGAGCACCTTTCGCATTCGAAATTGAGCAGCGCCTACGAAACGAGTGCAAAAAAAAGAAAGCAACCGAAAAAGACGCTGTGCTTTCACTTTTGTATACTATATTATTGCCTTACCTTCCGCAAGCGTCACTTATTCCAGAAAAAAACAAAAACGCTGTCTACCTAATACTCGGTGTCAATGGCGTAGGCAAAACCACCTCAGCAGCCAAAATGGCTCATTATTTTAAAACCCACTGCGCCTGCCCTGTTATACTAGCTGCAGCTGACACCTTCCGTGCAGCCGCCATTGAGCAGCTCGTATTTCACGGACAAAAACTCGGTATCCGCGTTATTGCACACCAATATGGCGGCGACCCCGGCGCCGTGGTTTTTGATGCCGCCGAAGCACTGCAGGCGCAAGGAGGCGGGCTCGTACTGGCAGATACGGCTGGCCGGCTGCACAATAAAGAAAACCTGGTACGGGAGCTACAAAAAATCAACCGCATTGCACAAAGCAAAGCCGATGAAGGCTGCTACAAAAAAATCCTGGTGCTTGATGCTACTGCAGGACAGAGCGGATTACGTCAAGCGGAAGTGTTTCACGAGGCCATTGGGCTTGACGCCGCTATTTTAACAAAATACGATTCAACGGCAAAAGGAGGTGTTGCATTAAGTGTCGGCAGACAGTTACAGCTGCCCATCGTTTTTATCGGGACCGGTGAAACATACGAGGATTTCGCCGTATTCAATCCTGAAACCTATATAAAAGAATTCATCGGGATACCGGTATGAACATACAGAGAATCGTTTTGTGCATAGCGCTCATCTCTTATGCGGCACCGGCAATGGGCATTGCTAAACAGGCAAAGGCAAACTCCTTCACCTCTATCGAAGCCAAAACCTTAACCCTTGCAGAGGGGGCTAAATGGTACTACAAGGTATTCGACGATTATGGGCGGCCTTCTTTTTCGGTACTCTACGAAAACGGTAAAGAACTGGAAACGGTTGTCTGGCAATACGATAGCCTTTCCGCCCATCCTTCCGAACAAATCGTAACCACCGACACGGATACTCAAAAAACAACATATACGGCAGCCGGTAAAATAAGCAGCATCGCAACCTATGATAAAGAAAACACCTTACTCACCAAAATAGAAAATACCTATGACAGCGCTGAAAATCTGATAGCACAAACCACTACAGAAGGCGAGATTACTGAACGCTCAGAGTGGCGTTTTATCCACGACACCGCGGTATCACAAACCAAATACTATAACGGTAAAAAAACAGCGTTTATCGAACTACATAATAATAAACGCATTGTCCATATTTATAAAGACGATAAAGAAGTACTGGTTACGGAGGAAGAATGAGCTGTTCTGATATTTCATGGATTGTCTTTATCCTACAGCGATTCAATGCAGCAGACACCAAAGGACGGTCAGCCATTACGAGTATGTTTTCAGTGCTCGGTATTGCATTCGGCGTAACCGTACTCATTGTGATTTTATCGGTTATGAACGGCTTCCAGCGGGGCATGATTGACACTATTTTACAAGTCAATTCTGCCCATGTGCGGTTGTCTGGTTCAGCTCAAGATATAGGAAAGGCCAAAGCACACGGCCATTACGATTCTTTTTATGTATTTTCAGAAAATCAAACCCTGCTGCAAAGCAAACCAACCAAACAGCATCCTGCGCTTTTACGTGCAGTACCTAACACTATTCTGAGCGACGATATCGGTTTTTCTCGCGCAATTACAGTTACCGAAGGGCTTTTTGATCTAGCAGAACCGTTTTCTATCGTGCTCGGCCAAGAACTCGCCCGTTCTTTATCGGTACAAGCCAAAGACAAACTTTCAGTGATTGCCCTCGCAGGAGGAAATCACACCGATATTTTTCCTGAAAATATAACGCTCTCTGTTAAAGGCATCATTAAAACGGGCTACTATGCCATTGATGCTTCTTTTGCTTTTATTTCAAATGAAACAGCAGCGCTTCTGTATGGCCCACCTGCAACGCTCAATGCAGCAGTAAAATTGCATAAACCGGAAGCAGATGGGCTCTATATGACCTCGCTTATCGAGGCAGTGCCCGCACTACAGGTAGAATCGTGGCGCAGTTACAACCATGCTTTCTTTGGAGCATTGCGGGTAGAAAAAAACACGATGTTTATGCTCGTTTTTCTCATATTCATTGTGGTTACGGTCAATATTTACAACGGGATGCGCCGGTCTATCTATGAAAGGCGGGAGGAAATCTCCCTGCTTGCTTCGTTTGGCGCCACCAAACAGCACATTCAAGCGCTATTTATCACAAACGGCTGCACCCTCGGTTTTTTCGGCGCGTCGATGGGCTTATTACTGGGTCTCCTACTGTCTTTAAACATCAATGAAGTTTTTTTCATAGCGGAAACGGTTATCAATAGCAGCATTGAACTACTGAATGTGCTTGCCACTCACATAACGAGCAATGCCTTCAGTATTTTTAGCCCGCAATATTTTTATATTGACTCAGTGCCGGTACGTATTTTTTTTGAGGAAGTATTTATCATTTTTTTATTCGGAGTCCTATCTGCAAGCTGTGCCGCGTGGATAGCTGCAAGAAAGATCCTTACCTTACAACCTGCGGAGGTACTGCGGTATGAATGAGCCCATTTTAGATATACAAAATGTATGCAAAACCTTTCGCTCTCAATCGGATAGCATTCGTATTCTTGATAATCTAAGCTTAATCGTGCATGAACCGGTAAAAATTTCTGTGGTAGGAGAATCTGGCTGCGGCAAAAGCACGTTTCTCAATATCATCGGCGGCTTGGAATCCGCTGATTCAGGGGCTATTATTGCAGGCGGCTATCATTTACATAATTTGGATGAAAACGGTTTAACGGAATACCGTCGATTTTATCTCGGATTTATTTTTCAGTTTCACTATTTATTAAAAGATTTCACTGCATTAGAAAACATCATGCTGCCGGCCCTCATCGCCGGTATACCAAAAAAACAGGTAACTGAAAAGGCCTTGCTCCTTTTAAACGAAGTCAAACTTGAAAACCGCCGCAATCACTTTCCCTCCCAGCTTTCAGGAGGAGAGCGGCAGCGCATTGCGGTGGCCCGCTCGCTCATTAATGATCCTTCGCTCATTGTAGCGGACGAACCAACCGGTAATCTGGATCCTGCAAATGCCCAAGTTGTACAGGATATGCTATTTTCAATCGCAGACCATCACCATAAAACGCTCATCATTGTAACGCACGACCGCGGTATCGCCTCAAGTGCGGATATCTGTTACCGGCTTGAGCAGGGAGCTTTGCAGCGCTTATGAAATTACTGCTTGCGTGCCGGCTTTCTCTCCGCTATTTGGGCCTCAACGCCGGAAAATCAGTTTCAAATGCCAGAAAAAGCTTGTTCGGTGCCATATGGGGCATCGGCATCAGCATTGTCCCCCTTGTTATCGTGTTGGTTGTATCCGACGGCATGATCAAAGGGATTTCCTCCCGCATGATTGAATTGGGAACGGGGCATATTCAAATTCTTGATTTACGGCCTCCGCCGCAAACCAAAGAATCCGCTGAAACCCGTTTTAACACCGCCGCAGCGCTCTTTGACGCTATTAAAAAACAACCGCTTGAGGGTACTACCGGTATGTGGCTACAGCAGGAAGGTACCGGTTTACTCATCGGGCCGAAAGGACGGAGTGGAGGCAAGATCCGTGCAATAGAGCCGGACTACTTTACGGCAAATAAAGCGGCACATCAACTACTTACCCTGATAGACGGCAGCTTGTCGCTTACTGCACCACACTCGGTGCTGCTCGGCAAGAAAATTGCAGAGCTCACTGGGCTCAAAGCAGGAGACACCTGTACTGTGCTTACCATAGTTCCTACCTATCAGGAGCACATGAGCATACCGCATCTTACCCGCTTTACTGTCGCGGGTATTATTTCTTCAGGCTATCAAGATCTTGATGCGCTCTGGATATGCATTCCATTTATAACAGGACGTACTATCCTCTCCCCACAAGCCGCACACACCTCTTTGCTCATCAGTACCACCGATGCCTTTAACGCTGCACTGGTCAGCCGCATAGCCCGTACCCTTATGACGCTGCTTCCCGCCGGATTTTCACTGTACACTTGGAAAGATTTAAACCGTTCCCAGTTTTACTCGTTTGAGACATCAAAAAACTTGTTGCTTTTCATTATGTTTTTAATCCTCTTTGTTGCGTCAATCAATATTTCTTCAGCGATGATCATGCTCATTATGGAAAGGAGGAAAGAAATCGCTATTTTAAAAACCACAGGCGCGCATCCTTTTTTTATCACGTTCTCGTTTTTATTAGCGGGCTTACTGACCGCAACAGCAGGCTTAATCCTCGGGTTGGCTGCCAGTCTCCCCCTTGCATTGCATATCAACGAGCTTTTCTTGATTTTAGAATACGGTATCAACTACATTCAAGCGGCATGGTACTACCTATTAGGCAACACCGGAACCCCTCTACCGGTGCACTTGCTTGATCCAGCGTATTACCTTGAGCATATTCCAATCTCCATACCTTTCGCTTCACTTTATACGATCGCCGCAGGAACCTTGATTTTATCGATAATTGTCTGTATGATTCCAGCAATACAAGCAGGCAAAGAAAAACCGCTAGACAGTATGAGGAAACTATGATTTGTAATATATGTGGAAAACACAATGCCTCAATTTTCATTCAGCAGATCATTGATGCAAAAACCAAAGAATTTTACATTTGTGAAAGTTGTGCGCAAAAATACAATATATACACAGGAAAAAAAAATACAAACCTTGAAAGTATCCTCAATACGCTTACCTCACCTGCCCCAGAGGCCGCCGAAAAAGAAGAGCCTATTTGTCCTGAATGCAGTACGCCGCTCAGCCGTATACGAGATAAAAAAGAGCTGGGATGTCCCAGCTGCTTTTTCTATTTCAGAGACACCGTACTGAGACAAATGGAAAAAGGGAATGCTCAAATTTTTTACACTGACAAACTTCCCTCAAACTTAGAAACTTTTTCAACGGTCAAAATTTCGCTCAAGCGTTTAAAAGAAGAACTTGAAAAAGCCGTAAGAAATGAGCACTATGAATTAGCCGCTTATTTTCGTGATAAAATCAAAGAAATAGAGGAACAAGCATAGCATGTTTGTAGATTCCAGTGCATGGTACACCTACCAAGGGGATGATTCTGATACCGTATTATCTTCCCGTGTTCGTATAACGCGGAATATACGCTCTATTGCGTTCCCGCCAACCATTACGTCAGCCGATGCTGAAAAGGTATATGACACTATCGTACAATTATTACCGACGGTGCCGCAGGGCAAGCGTTTTCAGGTGCTCCGTATTGAGGAGCTTGATGGCATCGCATTAAAAATTTTTGAAGAGCGCAGTGTGCTGCCCATCAATGTAGGCAAAACGCCCGCCCAAGGGCTTATTATACGGGACGATGGGATTATCTCTGCTACGATTAACGTAAAAGATCACCTGCGGCTCGCTGCGTTCTCTGCCGGCTTTGCCCTAGAAAACTGTTATGCAATGGTAGAAGAAATTGAACAAGCATTTGCGGACAAGCTCGATTTTTCCGCTGTGCAGGATTTTGGGTATCTATCTTCTGAAATTGCGAGTATCGGCAGCGGGCTGAAAGGTTCTGTCCTGTGCTCATTACCCGGTTTTTTCTTAACAAACCGGATACAAGACAAACTGCAAGAGCTTACTAAACAGAATTTTGAAGTATATGCCTATTACGCTCAAAACACCAAAAAACTGCTAGGATACTTATACCTCATTTCTTCAAAAAGCTCTGCGGGGAATACGGTTGCAGAACAATTAGAACACATTACCAATTCAGTGCGACAGTTGATACAGGAGGAAAGAGAGCTCAGGCAATCCCTTGTCAAAACACAGCTATGGCGCACGCAGGATACGATATTTAAAGCCTTTTCCTTTGTAAAACATGCCTTGCTGTTAGATGTAAAGGATACCACTGATGCACTATTCAAAATTAAGCTCGGTATTAATTTAGGTTTTATCGAAGGGATTACCTGTGAAATATGCACGGCGCTCCTCTATCAAATTCAAACCGCACATATTGCCTTTCTCCTTTTAAACGGCAAAGTGAACATCGAAGCAAATGTGCAAATGGATGAGCTGCGTATTGAGCGGATACGGGCATTATTAGTGCAAGAAGTATTAAAAAATACAGCGATTCGTACTAAAGGGTATTGATTTATCGTGAAGAAGTATTGATAATTTAGCTGTACCCATTTAACGGCAAGGAGTTTCCATGATACACGGACTTTCACCCAATCTTCACCGCTTGTTAACCATTACCAGTCAAGAAGAAGCACGGCGTGTAAACGCAGATTATTTGCAGCCTGAGCATATTATGCTTGCCCTCGTCCGCAATAAAATAGGGCGCGGGTACCAAGTGTTAGAATATCTCCGTATTAGTTTTATATCATTACAAGTATTTCTGGAGCAAAATACGCCTATCCGCGAAGGGCCGGCTCTTATCGGTGAAATTCCCCCATCTGCCAGAGTAAAGGCTCTCCTTGATAATGCCGCTGCAGAAGCCCGCGCCCTCCGGCAACCGGCTATCGGCACTGAACATCTGATAGTAGGGTTTATACAGCTTGATGAAAGCCCCTTAGCGCAGTTTTTAGTACAGCAAGGTATTTTTCTGGATGATATACGGAAAGCCATCAGCCAACTGTTTGCGCAAGAAGAAGGAAGCACTAAAAACAAACAGGACAAGCAAAGCACTTTGCAGGAATTCAGCAGGGATCTTACGCAAATCACGCGCGACGGTGCCCTTGATCCTGTTATAGGCCGTACACGAGAAATAAAGCGGGTTATGCAAATCCTATCACGCCGTAATAAAAACAATCCGGTGCTTATTGGAGAGCCCGGCGTGGGCAAAACTTCGATTGTAGAGGGCCTTGCGGCAGCCATTGTGAAGGAGCAGGTACCCCGCCCCCTATTCGGCAAAAAAATTCTTGCGCTCGACCTAGCTTCGATTATTGCCGGTACCAAATACCGCGGTCAATTTGAAGAACGGATTAAGCGCATTATAAAAGAAGTCCATGAAGCCAAAGACATTATCCTTTTTATCGACGAAGTGCATACGCTCATCGGTACCGGCGGTTCGCAAGGCTCCCTCGACGCAGCCAATATGCTGAAACCGGCCCTTGCACGCGGGCAAATTCAGTGCATCGGAGCTACTACCTTTGATGAATACCGAAAGTATATCGAAAAAGATCCAGCGCTGGAGCGGCGCTTTCAATCGGTCATCGTGAAAGAGCCTTCAAAAGAAGAAACATGCGCTATTTTACGCGGACTAAAAACCAAATATGAGCAGCACCACTACGTTACCTATTCAGATGAAATTATTTCAAAAATCGTAGAGCTTTCCGCCCGCTACATCCCCGACCGCTTTTTCCCTGATAAAGCGATTGATGTGATGGATGAATCGGGAGCGCTCAAAAAGATAGATACTGCCGATTTCCCTGAAACCATCAGCAGCATCAATAACCATATCGCCGATCTTTCCGCCCAAAAGGAACAGCTGGTGGCAGTGCAAGACTTTGAAAAAGCTCGTTTTGTTCGGGATGAAGTGCGTTCGCTACGCGCTGAGCTTGCAACCATAAAAGAGCAATGGCTTAATCAAAAAGGCGAGGTTATGCTTGATATTACCTCGCAGGATATTGCCGAAACCATATCACTGATGACCGATATTCCGCTCACGCACGTAACCGCCGATGAAGCCAAGCGGCTCGCAGAGATTGAACAAGAGCTGCACAAAACAATTATCGGACAAGATGAAGCAATAAGCATTATCGCAAATGCTATACGCCGATCGCGCGCTGGCATTTCCTCAAGTGAACGTCCTGTCGGCTCATTTCTCTTTTTAGGGCCCACTGGCGTTGGTAAAACGCTTTTAGCCAAGGCGCTCGCAGAGTTTTTGTTCGGCTCGGCAGATTTTCTTATCCGCGTTGATATGAGCGATTACATGGAAAAACACACCGTTGCCCGTCTTGTTGGAGCACCTCCAGGCTATGTCGGCTTTGAAAACGGCGGCTTATTGACAGAAAAAATTCGCCGTAATCCATACTCTGTCATCCTGCTTGACGAGATAGAAAAAGCGCATCCCGATGTATTCAACTTGCTCTTGCAAGTATTTGAAGAAGGCGAGCTTAAAGACAGTCTCGGCCACACCGTTAATTTTAGAAATACCGTGATTATCATGACAGGCAATATCGGCTCAAAAAGCAATAGCGAAGAGCCGCTCGGCTTTCTCCGGTATACAGATCAGCAACCTGATTACAAAAGCCTAAAAAAAACAACTGAGGTAGAAATCAAAAAGATTTTTAGCCCGGAATTCTTAAACAGAATTGATTCCACGGTTATATTTACCCCGCTTTCACCAAAGCATATTGAAGCGGTATTTGAATTGGAATTATCCAAGCTAAAAAACCGGCTGATGCAAAAACAATGCGCTATCATAATAGAGGAAGCTGCTCGCACCTATTGCATAGAACACGGCTATGACCCCCGCTTTGGCGCCAGGCCCATGCGCCGACTTTTACAAAAAGAAATAGAAGATGCACTCGCCTTAAAAATTATCACGGGAGAGTACACTGAAGGCGATACCGTTATCGTGAATGCTGCAGACGAGGCACTCACCATAACCATTCAGAAAAAAAATGCACTCTCAGCCGTTTGCCTTTTGCCGGATGAAACGCAGATAGTACCTTAAAAAGAACATGGTGAACACGGTGCCGGTACAGAATACCAGACTTACGGAACCAGGTAAGCCTCGTTTCGTAAGAGCCTACCGGTCCCGTTTTCAATGATACAGCGCATAGGTTAAATAGTGGTATTATCAGGCACTATTGCATTTTTTGTCACCACATAAATACCATCCACCACATGATAAAAGCCATAATCGCCATCGGCCGGCAGTTCGCCCATACCAATTGAAACATTTTTCCCAATACGTGCATTTTTATCGATAATAGCTTTTTTAATACGGCAATAACTGCCTATGCCAATAGGCGGTTTACCAATGGCTCTATCTGCCTCTTTTTCCTCTTCAGATTCATAATAATCTGCGCCCATGCAAATCACTCCCTCAAGGATGCTGTCGGATTCAATGACAGAGCGAATACCAATGATAGAACGCCTAATAAACGCATGGGTAATGATGCAGCCTTCACTACAGGTTACCCGGTCAAGCTGAGCCCCGTTAATCTTGGATGCAGGGAGATTTCTCGAATGCGTATAAATCGGCATTTCAGCATCATAAAAATTGAACTTAGGCGTAATTTCAGTTAAATCAAGCGTTGCCTCATAAAAGCTACGGATGGTACCGATATCCTCCCAATAACCGTTATAGACATAGGCTGACACCTTATATTTATCCAGTGCGTAGGGTATTACCTCTTTCCCAAAATCGTTCATGTTATTATCGAGGCACTCTTCCATTGCTTTTGCATTAAAAATGTAAATTCCCATCGAAGCAAGGTACTCTTTTGAAGGATCCCCCTGCCCCATAGAACTCTGCGGTATTTTCCACTCATCAATATTTTGATCAGGCCCCGGTTTTTCCATAAAGGCAGTGATGACTGACTGCTCGTTCACTTGCATAATACCGAAACCTGACGCATCCCGCCGATTCACCGGTGTACAAGCAATCGTAATATCGGCCCCAGATTCTTCATGGCGCATAAGGAATCTACGCAAATCCATACGGTACAGTTGGTCGCCTGAAAGAATAATGTAATGCGTAGGCCGCTGTGGCTTAAAATGCACAAAGTTCTTCCGTACCGCATCGGCAGTGCCCTTATACCAACCAGAATGCTCAAAAGTTTGTTCAGCAGCCATAATTTCCACAAACCCATTTGAAAACCGATCAAATCGGTAGGTACGTGCAATGTGCAAATGGAGGGAAGCAGAATTAAACTGCGTTAACACATAGATTTGCTGGAACCCCGAGTTAATACAATTTGAAATCGGTATGTCTACAATCCGATGCTTGCCTCCAAATGGAACAGCCGGTTTTGACCGCGATTGGGTGAGTGGAAATAAGCGCGTCCCTTTGCCTCCCCCTAAAATAATCGACAATACATTTCCCATACTACCTCCTTTACGTAAGCGGCTCAGTACCGGTACTAACCGCCTATGTGGGAACCTCGAAAAACTTCAGTTTTTCGAGGTTTTCCTTAGATTTAATTTGCGATGTTGCGATACAAACGGTACATCCTTATACCGTTTGTATCTTCAAGTTTTCTTACGAAAACTTGTTGTTGCTAAAACCCCCGCCATCCGTGGCGGTACTGATAGTCATTATTGTATAAAGACTTATGGAATTACTCGTTATCAGCTTCGCTGATGAGGCACCTCTAAAAATCCAACAAGGTTTTTAGAGGTGTCCTTACAGCGGTGTTTATCGCGCTCTTCCCGCGTCTTAAATGCTTTCATGCGGAGCATCATGGTGTCAAAGTCAACTTTGTGCCCATCGAATTCGGGGCCGTCAACGCATACGAATTTGGTTTGACCGTCTACCGTAACCCTGCAGCTTCCGCACATGCCGGTGCCGTCAATCATGATGGTGTTGAGCGATACAACAGTATGGATGCCGTAGGGGCGGGTGGTTGCTGCGCAGAATTTCATCATAATAGGCGGGCCTATGGCTACCACCTCTTGAGGCGGGGCGGCGCTTTCGCACAAGGCTTTAAGCGGTTCGGTAACGAGGGCTTTTTGTCCATAGGAACCGTCGTCAGTTACAATGATGAGCTCATCGGCTATTTTTTTCATTTCTTGTTCAAAAATGACGAGCTGCTTCGTCCGTCCGCCAATGATGACCGTAACGGTATTGCCGGCACGTTTATACGCTTGCGCAATGGGGTACAAAGGAGCGGTTCCTATGCCGCCACCCACGCATACTATTTTGCCTTTTTTTTCAATGTGTGTGGGATTGCCGAGCGGACCGAGTATAGCAGCGATGCTGTCTCCGGTATTTTTCCGGCTGAGTTTGATAGTAGTGGCGCCGACAGCTTGTACCACCAGCGCGATCCAGCCTTCTTTTTCGTCCGCATCGGCTATGGTAAGCGGGATACGCTCGCCGAAATCAATATCAAGCTGGATAAGGACGAATTGCCCTGCTTTTCTATTTTTTGCAATCTCAGGAGCATAAACGCGGAAGTAAAAGACATCGGCGGAAAATTGTTTTTTTTCTAAAATAGTGTGCATCGCTACTCCTTATGAGGTGAATACAGCGGTATGTTTCGTGTGTGATGATTTTAGATAAACTGCCTCTCATTATACTATTACTGTACTGTACATGTCAAGGCGGCGCATTGCATCTTATGTTCAAGGAAGAGAGATGGTATCCCCCGCTTGCCTAAGCGAAACCGGTTAGG
>JBQNBR010000033.1:0-21377 GCA_052169815.1 Treponema sp. | reverse complement strand
CAAGATAAAAATCATAGTCGCTATCAGCTTTTTCTTCATTCCGTGCAAAAGAACCGAAAAGGTATATCTTTTGAGGATTTACACTTTTCTGAAGCTGCTCAGCAATAGTGCGGATTTCATTTGTAATCATGTTTTACTCCTAACCATTTTATTATAGCACAATATCTTACGATTGTTCGTAAATTAAGTAAATTTTACTACACAACTAATAGATTATTTATCTTTTCGTATTCGGGTTGTTACAAACGCTCAGCAGTAAAAAAAGCGGTATTGGTATGTATTCATGCGCAGGGGTTGTTGATTTTCTATATATTTTTCTATGTTTACACGCCTCGGCTAGTCGGTGGCGATAGCTGGCGACTAGACAGGTAGATGCCCGCGTCTTTGGAAATAAGCGATTGCATCAAAAGATATTGCCATGTTATTTTCGTTATGATATATTCTACTGATGTTTTTCCAAATAGTTGAGCGGTTAAGCGATTATATCGCTTATTTCCCATTGATTATCTTTGCCTGCTTGTTACTGGGCGGCCTCAATCTTCCTGTTTCGGAAGATTTAGTAGTGGTTACTTCTGCCATTATATGCCGGCAAGAGCAAGCCAGTATTCCTGTTTTTTATGCATCCATTTATTTCGGTGCAGTGCTGAGTGATTTTTTGGTGTTTTTGTGGGGTAGGCTTTTTCGGCGTGGTATAGTTTCAGTGCGGGTGCTTGCAAAGTTTATAAACGAAGAAAATACCAAGATTATTTCACTTGCGCTCCAGCGGTACGGTTTTCTCACCTATTTTTTCAGCCGCTTTGTGCCTTTTGGCGTGCGTAATGTGGTGGCGATGACCTCCGGTTTTGTCGGCTTTCCGCTTTATAAATTTGCACTTTTTGACAGCATTGCAGCGCTCTGCAATATCTCAGCGTTGTTTTGGCTTGTATACTTTTTAGGGGAACGCGGTGGCCGCTGGATGAAAATAGTTGGGGTGCTTTTTTTCTTGATATTTATTGGTATTTGTGTGTATATGATAAAATCGATAAAACGTATGCAAAAAGAAAATAGACCTACCCAATAACTTCGTTATCGGATAGATCGAATTTTCAGGTAACCTGTTCAGAAACGGAAGTTTCCGCGCCAGGTTTAATGTGAATAAGCTGCATTGAGGTAAAAGTATGTTACTTAAAAATATGAGGAATATCGGTATCATGGCGCATATCGATGCCGGAAAAACCACCACGACTGAACGTATCTTATTTTATACGGGTAAAATCCACCGAATAGGAGAAATCGATGATGGCGCCGCTGCGATGGACTGGATGCAGCAAGAGCAGGACAGAGGCATTACGATCCAAAGCGCTGCTACCACTACTTATTGGCGTGATCATCAAATTACGATTATCGATACGCCGGGGCACGTGGATTTTACGGCAGAAGTAGAGCGTTCATTGCGGGTGCTCGACGGAGCGGTAGCTGTTTTATGCGCAGTTGGTGGAGTGCAGCCTCAAACGGAAACCGTGTGGATGCAGGCAGACCGCTATCATGTGCCGCGGATCTGCTTTGTGAACAAGATGGATAGGGTAGGAGCAAACTTTTTTTCCGTTATGGAAGATGTACAGGAAAAATTCGGCTGTACCGCAGTGCCGGTGCAGATCCCCATCGGCAGCGAAGACGGCTTTGCCGGCATTATCGATTTGATTACTATGGAAGAATTGCATTGGGAAAGCGAAGGAGAACGCTATACCCGAAGTCCCATTTCCGAACAGTACAAAGCGGAAGCTGAAAGTTATCGTGAAAAAATGCTTGATACTATATCTGCCCATTCCGATATCGTAACGGAATTATTGCTAGAAGGCCAGGAGATTTCGTGCGAGCTACTCAAACAAGAAATCCGTAAGGCAGTGCTGGAGCATTGGTACATCCCCTTTTTATGCGGTGCGGCGCGGAAGAATATCGGTATTCAGCCGCTGATTGATGCTGTTGTCGATTACTTGCCTGCTCCTGACGAAATTGCGCCGCCTGAAGGCCTGCACACCAAAAAAGAAACGGCGGTTTCCGTGCCCTGCAGCAGCACGGCGGCTCCGTTGGGACTGGTGTTTAAAATTCAGCATGATCGCGAAGCAGGTTCTCTGTGCTATGTCCGCATGTATTCCGGTAAAATAAAAATGGGCGATCAAGTGTATAATATCGGTAAGAAAAAACGGGAGCGGGTGAACCGTATTGTGCGCATGCATTCTAATAAGCCTGAGGCGGTGGATGGCGCCGAAGCTGGCGATATCCTCGTTTTTATCGGTTTAAAACAGGCGCAAACAGGCGATACGCTCGGTAGCGAAGGTATGCCGGTTTTGCTGGAGTCAATGCACTTTCCTGAGCCAGTTATCTCCGTTGCGATCGAGCCGAAAACTCTTTCGGAAAGCGATAAACTCAAGGATACGCTTGCAATATTGGCAAAAGAAGATCCTACCTTTACCTGTAGCGAAGACGCTGAAACAGGGCAGCTCATTATTTCTGGTATGGGGGAGCTACACTTGGATGTGCTGACAACCCGCATGATACAGGATTTTAAGCTGGAAGCGCGGATCGGTAAGCCGCAGGTAACGTACCGCGAATCAATTAGCCAGACTGCGGAGTATACCGAATGTTATAGTAAAGTACTTGCCGGTAAAGAGCAAAAAGCGCAGCTCACCTTGCGGGTAGAACCGCTTGAGAGGGGTAGCGGCACGGTGTTCAAAAGCATGGTCAAGCAGTCTTCGAGCGGGGCTCAGTCTGATGCGCTTCCCAAGGATATACTGGAAGCAGTGGAGCGAGCGGTTCACGGCGCTTTCCGCGCCGGCATTCAGTACGGCTACCCTTGCGTTGACATAGGGGTAACACTGCTTGCAGCGGTTTATGATGAGCTGACGGGTACCCCTTTTGCCTTTGAAGCCGCCACTTCGCTCGGTTTTGATGAAGCGTGCCGGAAAGCAGCACCTCAGCTATTGGAACCGGTTATGAATGTTGATGTATTGTGTCCAAAAGAATTTGTCGGCGATGCCATGAGCCAAATCACGCAAAGAGGCGGTATGGTGCTCGGTATGGATTCAAAGCCGTCGATGGATATTGTGCATGCTCAAGCGCCTATGGCTAAGCTGTTCGGTTTTTCTACCGATTTACGCTCGGTTACGCAAGGGCGCGCTTCGTTTGCTATGAGTTTCAGCCATTTTGAAACCAAAAAAGGCGGACTCGGATCGTTTTAATTGATAGGCGGCACCATGCGGAGGCTCTACGCAGCCTTGCTCTACCTGCCGCCGTATGGTACCGTGCCGCTAAAAACCCGCCGGAAATGCTTCTGCGATCACTTCTTCAATCCGCTCCACTGGATGGAATTGAATGCCTTTTTTGACATGTTCAGGGATTTTTTCCAAATCGCGGATATTGCCGTGCGGGATAATGATGTGCTTTACACCGTTACGTCGTGCTGCAATCGTTTTTTCTTTTAGTCCGCCGATTGGTAGCACCTGCCCCGTTAAAGAGAGCTCCCCGGTCATAGCGAGCTTAGGCTTGATCACTTGACCTGATAAAAGCGATATCAGCGCAGTTGCCATCGTGATGCCTGCCGAAGGGCCGTCCTTTGGCGTTGCCCCTTCAGGGATATGCAGGTGCACAAAATAGGAATTAAACCATGCAGGCCGCACTATTTCTTTTTTCACCACAAATTGACGGACCCACGACCATGCTATCGCCGCAGATTCTTTCATAACGTCTCCCATCTGTCCGGTTAAGCGGAAATTTCCTTTGCCTCGATTGTAAAGCGCTTCGATGAGTAGGGTATCGCCTCCCATGCTCGTCCATGCAAGGCCAAGCGCGGTGCCTGGCAGTTTTGCAGCTTTCACGTCTTCTTCATTGAAAATCGGTTTGCCGAGCATTTTTTCAAGTTCAGTATCGTCCGGATTAAAGACATCCTCAATAGTTCTTTTGCCCGTAACGAGCTCAAGCGCCACTTTACGGTGCAGTTTATCAAGGTTTTTTTCAAAATTTCGTAGGCCCGCTTCCCGCGCATAATCGTTGGCAATTTTGAGAAGGGTTTGCTTGCTGTACTTAACCTGCGTTTTGCGTAAGCCGTTTTTTTTCAGGCTTTTGGGAATAAGATAGGTTTTGGCAATGTGCACTTTTTCGGTATCGATATACCCTGCAAGCTGAATAACCTCCGCTCGGTCAAGCAGGGGACGGGGAATGGAATCGAGGGTGTTCGCGGTGAGCACGAATATGATATTCGATATGTCGAAGGGTAAATCCAAATAATGGTCGCGGAAGGCGGTATTTTGTTCGGGATCCAATACTTCCAGCAACGCGCTTGAAGGATCGCCTTGGTAGCTTTTCCCCATTTTGTCGATTTCGTCTATCAGAAAAACCGGCGCTTTGGTTTTGACGATTTTTAAGCCTTGCAGAATTTTACCCGGCATGGCGCCGATGTAGGTGCGGCGGTGTCCTTTGATTTCAGCTTCATCGCGCATCCCTCCTACCGAGAAACGGAAAAAAGGTTTGTTCATGGCATGCGCTATGGATTTACCGACGCTCGTTTTGCCTACCCCCGGCGGCCCAACCAGTAGGATAATAGAGCCTTTGGTATCGCCTTTTAATTTCCGCACTGCAAGGTATTCTATGATGCGCGTTTTTACATCTTCAAGCCCATAGTGATCTGCATCGAGTATTTTTTGAGCATTGTCGATGTCGTAGTCCTCTTTTGCCGGCTCATTCCACGGCAGCGTTAATATGGTTTCGAGGTAATTCCTACTGACGGTATATTCGGGGGAGTTCGGCTCAGTAAGGGTGAATTTTTCAAATTCGGATTCAACCGCTTCTTTTACCTCTCCTTCAAAGTGAAAACTTTCGATAAGCGTGCGGAATTTCTCTTCGTCTGCTGTTTTGGGATCAGAGGTAAGGCCGAGCTCTTCTTTAATGCTTTTGAGTTCTTCGCGTAAAAAGTATTCACGCTGATTTTTTTCAACTCTGCTGTTTAAGTCATTTTGAATTTTCCGCTGTACATCTAAGAGCTCTTTTTCCTTTTGAATATACAGCAATACTTGTTCCATCCGTTCGCGGATATTAATGAGCTCCAATACTTTTTGCTGCTCTTCTTTGGTTATATTTAAAATATTGGTAATAAAATCGGCAATTTTGCCCGGATGGTCAATATTTACCATATTGAGCCGCATTTCTTCGGTAAAAAGCGGGTTGTTTTCGGAAATTGCTTTCATTTCTCCAATGAGCGCCCGCAATAAGGCTTTTACCTCAAGGGAACCTTCTTCTTCATCATCAAGGTATTGTACCGTAGCTACAATGGGGTTTTTGTCGTGGACTATTTTTTTAATCTTAAAGCGCTTTAACGTTGAAATGAAAATATTTACGCCGCCATCGGGTAAATTGATCTTTTTTACAATGCGCGCGACTGCTCCGATGCGGTACAAGTCGTACGCGCTTGGCGTGTTTGATTCCGGTGCTGTCTTTGATTTATCCAGTTCGCTTAATTCAGCAGACTCCTCTGATGCCTCTGGATCGCGTGATTCGTCCGGTTCATTGGATTTGCTCGCTTCATGCAGGTCGCTTAGTTCAGGTGCTTCATTGAGTTTGTTTATTTCACTTGACTTCTCTGATTCGCCCGGGTCAGGTGATTTGTTCGATTCACTTTGTTCATCAGGCTCGTTTTTAAGAAGGGAAAGCCCGATAAAGCCGCTTCCATTATACGCATCTTCAACTGATCGGATATCCTCCGGTTCATTGATAATAAGGGGAGCGAATATCCCCGGAAAGATGGGGCGGCTGTTAAGGGGAATAATATGAATTTGATGAGGCAGCAGTTCTTCGATTGGCGCAAGTGTTTTTCCGTCTTTTGTTTCTGAATCCATACTTACAAATATCTCTATTATTTTTAAAAAAGTCAACCAAAAGAGCTATTATTCACGGGAAATCGAGTTCTCAAGCCTTAAAAAGAGGATAAGCGAGTATTTTTTTTCTGTGGATAGTTTAATGAAAAATTAACAACGCTTATATCTTTAGCTGTAGATAATCAATATTCATTGCTTCCGCTATTTTTTGTAGTGTTACCTTGCGGTTTTTTTTAGCGGTTTCCATTTGGCTATATGCAGCTTGTGTTATGCCCATTTTCTCTGCAACCTCTGCTTGCGTGAAGTTTAAATATTCGCGCCACGCTTGTATAGGGCTTGTTTCGTTTAATATAATTTTCTCCACAACTTCATGCGGTATTGTGATAGTATCTTCTTTTTGCTGTATGTTTTGAGAAAAGAAAGCTTGAAAAACTTTGAAAGGAATAACTGCATATTCAGGTCGCCCGTCCTTTCCTGTTATAAATTGAGCTTCAATAGGTTGTGTCATCTCTTTTCTTTACCTCCTCAATGGATATAATTTTTACTACTTCGTCATGGTTAAATAATACCCGGTAACGTCCAATTCTTAAACGATAAACGTATTTATGATTAATTAATAGCCCTGTTCGATAACGGAGTTATCGAACAGGGCGACGAGTTCAAAATCGCACACATAGCACGATTTTGAACCTCGCATTTCAAGGTAGCCTGTTCTGAAACTTCAGTTTCAGAACAGGTTTATTGCTTTTACATTCTGAACATTAGGAAAACTATACAGGCCTCTTACCGCAATCGTTATCCGTTTTCTATCAGCACCCGGTATTGTTGCCATTTGTTTTAAGGCTTTTCTTTTCCATTCAATCTTCATATAAGTATTATAAGTAGATATGCTTTTTTTGTCAAATAATCTTTTTAGAGCTGAGCTTTGCGCTTTCAGCAATCAGTCAGATAAATCTTCATAGAAAAGTCTACCTTTTTTGTAAAAAGTGCGGTGCTTTTTGCGGAATGAGTGTATACTGAAAAGATGATGGATATATGCAAGGGATTAAACGAGGAGCAAAGGCAGGCTGCCCTGGTACAGACGAATGCGGTAGTCGCTGCCGGTGCCGGTTCGGGCAAGACCAAAGTGCTTACCAACCGCTATCTCTATTTGATTACCGAAAAAGGCTGTCGGGTTGATGAGATTCTTGCCCTGACGTTTACGGAAAAGGCTGCGGCGGAGATGTATCAGCGGATATACACCGCTTTGCAGGATACCGTGCATGATTGTACCGATTCTGTACAGTATGCACGTGCGGAGCGCGCTTTGCAGGAATTTTACCGTGCGCAAATTATGACAGTCGATTCGTTTTGCTATAAAATTGCCAAAACCGCCTGCCGCAGCTTTGGTATTAGTCCTGATTTTACCATTGACCTGCCGGGTTCCCAGCAGCTTGCCCTTGATCTTGCGCTTGATTTTTTCCTTGCTCACCGCTGCGAAGCTGCCCTGCAGTATTTTTTGGACAATCACAGTATTAAAGATTTTGTTGAACAATTTTTTGTTAAGCTCTTGCTCCAGTACGTAACGGTTTCGCAACCGCTTGATTTTGCCGCCATGCCGGAAAAACAGATGCAAGCCTTAGAACAAGGCTATGCGGCGCGCTATGAGAAGCTTACTAATCTCTTTGCTCAATTTGAAGCCTATCTTTCGCATAAGGATAGCTTTATTGCAGAGATGGCCGCCGCTTACCAGAAGGTTCCGCTCCCGCCCCAGACGATGGCAGCGGAAGACTTCCGCTCTTTTTTGAGCGCTTTCTACGCGCTTACCAAAGTGAACATGAAAAAAGGCTCCGCAAAGGATCCCGATGTGCAGGTGTGCAAAGAGCTTTTGAAAGCGATGCGCTCGGTGTATACCGTACTGTTAAATGAGTATCATGTGTATTTTCAAAGAGATAATATAGAAAAAATGTATGCGCTTTGCAGTGCATTACAGGAGCACTATATTGCTGAAAAAAAGCGCCGCGGCATATTGACCTTTGCTGATGTTGAGCGCCTTGCCGTTGATGCCCTTATTGCGGATCCCGACGTGCGGTTATTCTATAAAAAAAGCATTTCTCACATTATGATCGATGAATTTCAGGACAACAACAGCCTGCAGCGGGATCTGCTCTTTTTGCTTGCGGAGCGCTATGAACGGACGGAGCAGTCGGTGCCGCCTCCCTCTTGTGTATTGCCTGATAAACTGTTTTTTGTCGGAGACGAGAAGCAGTCGATTTACGCGTTTCGCGGGGCGGATGTGTCGGTGTTCCGGAAGCTTGCACGCGATTTAAGCGGCGGCACAGAGACGGCTCTTTTGCATTTGGCGATGAACTACCGCAGCGAACCTGCGCTCTTGCATTTTTTTAACGAAGTGTTTAGCAAGGTGTTTTATTCTGAAACCCATCGGCCTGAATCGGGCGAAACGGTACCTGATTACGAAGCGGAATTTACCGCTATCCAAAGCAGGGAGGCGGTGCAGGGGCTTGACCCTCACGTTGATGTGTTGTTTGTCGATCCGCACCGCTTTCACGCGGAAGATGCGCTTACGGCACGGGATGCGGAAGCCTGTATGCTGGCGCAAAAAATCCGCAGTATCTATGAAGTGAAAACGCCGGTATACGATGACGAGCTGAAAACCGTGCGCCCCTGCCGGTGGTCGGATTTTGCGATTTTGCTGCGGGCTTCAAGCCACCAAGCGGCTTATGAGCGGTTTTTGCGGCTCTATGCGGTTCCCGCCGTTTCCGTGCAGCAAAAAGGTTTGTTCCATGATGCGCCGCTTAACGACCTCTGTGCTTTGCTCCGTTTGGCTGTGTACCCGCATGACCGGTTTGCCTATGCACAGGTGCTGCGCTCGCCTTTGGTGCATATTAGCGATCTTTCGGTTACCGGCCTTTTGCTGCACCAAGCGCCTCCTTTTGATCCGCAGTGCTCCGGCGGTGTTATAGCTGAGGATGTTCCGTATTTTCAGCGGGCCTGTGCGCTGTTTGCGAGGGTCTGCGGGTATACAAAAACGATGAGCACTGCTGAACTCGTTACCGCGCTGTGGTACGACGAAGCGTACCGCTATAGTCTCCTGACTGAGCAGCGGTATCACCGCTATTTGGAATTATATGACTATCTTTTTGCATTGGCGGTGCAGTCGGACGCTGCCGGTTTTACGCTGTCTCATTTTGTCGACGAGCTTACTGCCTACAGCAATCACGTGAAGCGTCTTGAGGATATGGATATCCCGTTAGAGCAGAGTAGTGATGCGGTAAAGATTATGACGGTGCATAAGAGCAAAGGGCTTGAGTTCCCCATTGTCTGTATCCCCGATTGCGGAAATGCGGGGCAAAACGAGAAAAAGGACGGGCTTGTGTTTTATCACGATGAACTGGGTATCATAACGCATCTGCCGCAGGTAGCAGGCCTCGGCGAACAAAAAAATCCTGTCTTTGAAGCCTTACGGGCGGAAGCAAATGCCAAACTGCTCGCCGAAGCTAAACGCCTGTTTTATGTTGCAATGACCCGTGCCAAGGTGCACTTGATTATGTCTGGTACCTATAAGACGGCGGTGCAGCCTGAAACGCTGCCAGAGGTTGCCCGCAGCTTTGCACAGGTGCAGGAAGCTATGCCGGCTCAGACGGATGAGAAAAATGCAAGTTTTTTTCAACTGTTCTTTGCTGCAAAAGACCTTGCAGCTCATGCTTGTTTTAGGTTTACCGAAATCCTGCCGGCAGATTTGGAGCAGGCGGCGTACCGTACGCAAAAGCCAACAGCAGCCCACTCGCTTTTGGCAGCACAATACGAAGCCGCCGTTGAAAAACAATTTGTACCTACGCCGCCGCCGCTTACGTCGGTAACTCAGTTTGAAAAGGATATGCAGTGGCTTTCGGTTGCAGAGCACGCTCAGTATGCAGCGGCTGCCGATGATATGCTTGCACAAGCAGCCTTTGGTACTGCGGTGCATAAGGCAATCGAAGCTCGTTTTCTCCATAAACCGTTCAGGCTCCCTGCAGTCCTGCAGCGTGAGGTTGAAGCGCTGTGTGATGTTTTTTTTGCTTCCGAGTTAGGAAAAAAAGCAGTGCAGGCAGCATTTAGAAAAATAGAGTACGGGTTTATCAGTACCTACCAGGGGAAAACCTTGGTAGGTCAAATTGATCTTTTGTTTGAGGACGAAACGGGAATCTATATCGTTGATTATAAAACAGATAGTCAGCAGCGGCCTGAGGAGCACCGTACGCAGTTATTGCTGTATAAGCAGGCAGTAGCGCAATTGTATCAACTGCACGGGTTCGGCAGTCCTCGCACGGGCGATTCGACTACAGTGAAACCGATGAAAGCGTTCTTGTTCTATCTACGGCATGGTACTGCGGTAGAAATCGCTCATCAGCAAAGCTGATCATCAGCTTTGCTGATAACGAGTTCTAGGATAGGTCTTGTTATGGGCGCATATGTATCTTAGAATATCGCGGAATAGGCTGCGTCAGTTGTGATACGCAGCCTATGGCAGAAAGCGGGGTTATTGGCTGAACTGCTTCAGCTGTTCAATCGCAAAGGTTGTATTTGTGTTATTGTCGTCAGCTATGCTATGCATTTGAGTAATGACGGTGCCGATAGTTTCAATATCTTGTGACATACCGTCTATATTGTTCGTAACGTTTTCTGAAATTGAAAAGAGCGTATGAATATCTTGTGCAATTTTGTCTGATTCACTACGCATATGCTCTGATTCTGTTCTGATACTATTTGTGGTGTTGTTGAGGTTGGTGATAACTGCAAGGGCATTCTCTGCATCGTGTAGCTGTTCCCGCATGGTACGCAGCATACCGTCTTCTTGTCGGTAAATGTGATCCATCATAACATTGATTTTTTCAAATTGTGCTGCTACGAGCGGGCCTGCGTTGTACAGCTCTTCTATTTTATCTTTGAGCGCCTCCAATACTTTGGTAATTTTAGCGCCTTGTGTTTTAGATTCCTCTGCAAGTTTCCGTATTTCGGTAGCAACCACCGCAAAGCCTTTACCGGCATCGCCTGCGTGGGCAGCTTCGATAGCAGCGTTCATAGCCAAAAGGTTCGTCTGGGCCGCAATGTTTTGAATAACAGAAATAGCATCGAGTAAGCCTTCTGAATGCTCAGTAATGATTTTGGTTATGTCAAGTACCACTGCGGTGGTTTCTTTGCCTTTGTGGGTAGTTTTTTCCAGCTCTTTAATTGACTGCAGGTTGTTTTCCGATCGATCTCGTAGCAGTTGTACATTATTAATAATCCCGCTAATCGATTCACTTGATTCATTGATATCTTCTGCCTGTGCACCAATACGGGAATCGAGCTGTGCTACTGCTTCCGTGATGGTACTAACGCTTTTAACGGTATTAGACATACCGGAATTTTGCGTTGTTAGTTGTTCACGGAAATCTTTAAACTGTGTGGTGATGTTTTGTAACACGGTGTCCGTTTCGTTTATATGCTTGGATATGGTTTCACTTACTTTTTTGATTTTTTCTATTGCAGTATTTACCCGTGTTGGGCTGCTTTCGTTTGTAGCCTGACTTTTGGGCTGCACATTAGAAAAGGAGATGCTTTTAAGCCGCATAAATGCCTGATATAAAAAACGCATGACAACGAGGCTCAGTATGATGCTGATTGCTAAAATCACTGCTGTCTTGATAAAGGCGCTCTGGAATGCCGTTGCGGTAGGTGCTATAAAATCTGTGACCGGTACTGCAAGTATCGTGCTATAGGCCATCGAGCCAATTTTTTGTTTTTTGACGATCACTTCGCCTAATGCAGCATGTCGGTAGTATTGTAGATCAGGGTAGCCAGCCAGCGAGGTGAGGGTACCGGTTAGCTCACGCAGTGATTTCCCAGTGTATTTTTCAGTTGAACAGAGCACTATCGTGTTATTATTATCGATAATCCCTATCCATGCATTGGCACTCGGTACCGTTTTTTGTACTTTTGATAGGGTGGTATTTAAACTCATGGCGGTACCGGAGAGCGCTCCCGCTGTTACGTCAGCTTTTAATTCTGCACAGCAAGCATCGTGCATTGCGGAGACAGTTTTATAAAACGCATTGTTCATCTGTGTGCGCGCTTCTATTGTAGTAAGGGTGAAAATGCTGTAACCAACAATAATAAGCATTACTGCTATAAACATATGCATGAATATTTTTGCTTTCATGTATTCTCCTTTGGTACTAAAAAATACGTCATGGGAACCTCTAAAAACCTTGTTGGATTTTTAGAAGATGCCCTCAATTGTCCTCATTCTATCGTATCTTTACTGTTTTAGCTAGTATTTCAGTATAAGCGGGCCGGAAAAATCATCCCTGGGTGTATCCTCAAACTTACTCACACCGGAGGGTAGAGGGGCTGAATGGAAATACCGTTTTTTATCATGCGGCGGATCCATGTTTCTTGTCGTTTTGCAAATTGGCAGATAGCGTGATAGAGCTTTTGTATGTACGCCTCTTTATCGGGGATGAGCCCTTGTAGATACTGTGCGGTAAAGCGATACTCTAACCCAAGGCTTTCTAAACGCTGCCATGAGTAGCCTTGCTGGTGCAGCTGTTCCGTTTCTTCGATCATACCTGCGTTAATGCGGTCCTGTAAGCGGCGGTAAATGCGTTCGTGTAATACTGCGCGATTGAAAAAAATACCGTACACTTTGGGTACTATCAGGGGCCGTTGTGCGTGATATGCTGCAACTTCTTCGGAATGATCCTTTATATAGCGGGCAATTTCGATGGCACGAATGAGCCTTTGGGGCTGTTCTAAGTCGGTTTTGTTATGCACTGTCTCTTTGAGCGAAAAAAGTATCGCGTGCAGTTCGGATAAAGACTTTGAGCCGAGTTCTGCACGTAAGGCAGCGTCCTCAGGAACGGGGATGAGTTCATAATTGCGTAATATGGCATCGATATACAGGCCGGTGCCGCCTACAATAATGGGGAGCGCTCCTCTTTGTAGAATACGGGGAAAAATACGGTACACATCCTGCTGAAAATGAAATACGGTATACTCGGTACTTAAATCGCATATATCGATAAGATGGTACGGAATAGTGCCGTACTCATGCAAATCTTTGCCGGTGCCGAGGTCAAGGCCGCGGTACACTTGCCGTGAATCTGCGGAGATGATTTCTCCCCCTTGGATTTGGGCAAGCTGTACCGCATACGCTGTTTTACCGGTTGCCGTTGCACCGGTGATAACGATGCAGTTGTAGTGTTCCTGCGAAGGCTCCGTGTACATGTTTTAATCCTCTTGTTTAGCTTGTTCCCAGAACTTATCCATGTGCGGTAGGGTTTCATGGGTGCACGGCAAACCTGCTTCGCCCATTTTGCGTTCTACAAATCGGAAGCGTTTTTCAAATTTCGCATTGGTATGGTTCAGCGCTATTGTCGGATCAATATGCAGGTGACGGGCAACGTTGATCAAGCTAAAGAGCAGGTCGCCGAATTCTTGCTCGCTATCGCAGGCGTTTTTTTGATTGAGACTTTCATGGAATTCTTTCAGCTCTTCGTCAACTTTTTGGTAGGCATCTTCTACCGTATTCCAGTCAAAGCCTTTTTTGGCTGCTTTTTTTTGCAGTTTATAGGCGCGGAGAATGGGCGGAAAAGTCTTGGGGATGGAATCGAGGACGGATTCAGCTGCCCTGCCTTCTACGGTTTCTTTAATTTGTTCCCATTGGATCAGCACATTTTCTGCCGTTTGCGGCCTTGCTGAGTCGCTTGGATTGGCGAAACCTTCAGTTTGTCCGAAAACATGGGGGTGCCGGCGGATGAGCTTTTCATTGAGCTGATTGAGCATGTCCCGTACGGAAAAGGCCCCTGCTTGTTCAAACATGTATGCAATCATAAGGACGTTTAATAGGACATCGCCTAATTCTTCGGCTGCGTGCTGCGCGTGTGCGGCATCAGCGCTCGTTTCGTCTATTGCGTCGATCGCTTCGTACGTTTCCTCTATGAGCGTTGAGCGCAAGGTAAGCGGTGTTTGTGCAATATCCCAGGGGCAGCCGTTTGGAGCCCGTAGCCGCTTAATGATGCCGTAAAGCGTTGAAAATTCTGGTAGAGAGTCAGGTTTCATGATCGTTCCTTAAAAAACCGTATGCAATCCTTTACCTACTGTCTTAAAGCAGTATAATAGCCCTGGTGCGATAACTGTGTTGTCGCACCAGGGCGACGAGTTCTAAATCGCGCAAATAGTAGGTTTATTTTCAGCCGCTGAAATAGCGCGGCTGAAAAACACGGCGAGTTTGCTTCGCAAACATCGCTTATTAACGTATGCGCGTTCCGCACAGGTTTAATGGAACATACGTGAGAATTACTTATGGACATCTCTAAAAATCTAATCGAGTTTTTAAAGATGTCCCTATAGTATCGGCTTTTTTTGACGGGTTTGAAGGGGGCAATGATGCGGAAAATTACGATGATGTGGCTGTGCTGTGCGCTGCTTTGTGCAGGGGGATGTAGAACCGCTTCCGGGCGCCTTGCATTAAACAGGGCTGCCGTTGGGGCGCGGGAAGGCGTGTACTATTCGCTTTTTGTGCGTTCCTTTGCTGATAGTGACGGCGACGGCATAGGCGATTTGGCAGGCTTAACGCAGCAATTGGATTATTTGAACGACGGTTCCGATGCCACGCATGATGATCTGGGGGTTACCGGGCTTTGGCTGCTTCCGATTTTCCCGTCGCCTTCGTATCACGGGTATGATGTGAGCGATTATTGTGCGGTTAATCCCGCATACGGCACAATGGAAGACTTTGAAAAGCTCATCGCGGAAGCCGGTAAACGGGGCATTGCGGTGATCCTTGACTTGCCCTGTAATCATTCTTCTACCGAACATCCATGGTTTGTCGCCTCCCGCCGCCCTGCCGATGAGCACCGCTCGTGGTACTACTGGCTTGACAGTGCGGAAGCTGCGGCGGAGCAAGGCATTTCGCTTACCAAACAGGTGTGGGGGCATCCGCTGTGGAATAAAACCGACGGCGGCTATTACGCCGGTTTATTCGATAACGCTATGCCCGATTTAAATATTGCCGAGCCTGCGGTACGGAAAGCTTTAAAGGAGGCTGCTGCTTTTTGGCTGAAAAAAGGAGTGGCCGGCTTCCGGCTTGATGCGGCGATGCACGTATTTAATATGAATAAAATACCGGCGGGCAGAAGCGCGCTTGCCGATTCGCTTGCATGGTGGACGGAATTTGCCGAATTTTGCAAGGCGCTTAAGCCGGATGTCTATCTTGTTGGGGAGGTATGGGATACTGCTTCCACGCGCGCCGCTTATATGAAAGCCTTGGATTCGGATTTTCACTTTGATATGGGCACTCTGATTACTGAAACCATCAGGCGGGGCAAGGCAGGCAACAATAACCTTGCCAAATCGCTCTATGCGGATTATCTTGCGTACAGGGCGGCGCATCCCGATTACATCGACGCTCCTTTTTTAACCAACCATGATCAAAACCGTATTGCCGGCATGCTGCGCGGGAAGCCTGCATCGCTGAAGCTCGCAGCTTCGCTCTATATCCTGACGGAGGGGATACCCTTTGTATATTATGGAGAAGAAATCGGTATGATGGGCGGTAAACCCGATGAACAGCTCCGCACGCCGTTTTTGTGGGCAAAACCCGGAGTAAGCCGGCTGCAAACGGCGTGGATTGAATCGAAATACAATGCCAAGACGGTGCCGCTTGCGGAGCAGCTACGGGATACAGATTCGCTTTTTAGCCATTACCGCACGCTTATCCGGTTAAAAACAGGGCTTCCTGCCTTGCTGCGTGGCCGGATGGAACCGCTTGACACGGAAAACGGCGCATTGATTTCGTATACCATGTGGCACCAAGACGAGGCTGCCTTTATCGTGCACAATCTTACTGAGGCGCCCGTCTCGTTCCGCTTGCCTGAACCGGTAGCTTCGTACCAGCTCTTTTATACTTCAGAAAGCGGCACCGCGCAGAACGGTGCTTGTGCGGTAATCGCCCCGCAGTCTTCGGCAGTATTCACACCGTGATTCTGCCTCTATCGCTTCTTAAAAAATTGCGTTATAATAGGTTAGCTGCAAAAAATCTTGTCGGATTTTTTGCCATGACCGACGAGTATTTTTGATAAGTCTTTGCATTGTTATGACTGTCAGAGCTGCCACGGATGGCGGTGGTTCTAGGCAGTAGCGATGTTTCGGCGTTGCCGAAACTCGCGGCTGATAAATGTACAAGGACGTACATTTATCAGCATAACATCGCAAGTAAAAGTTTAAGGAGGCCTTATGCAATTTCCGTTACCTGATCGCCGTCTATGCGGGCTTGCGGTGCCTGTTTCAGCGCTTAGAACCCAAAAAAGCTGCGGAATAGGAGAATTTTCCGACTTAATCCCTCTAGCGGATTTTTGTAAAAAAAGCGGAATATCGGTGATTCAGCTTTTGCCGGTTAATGACACCGGCACTGATAGCTCTCCTTATAATGCCCTTTCCGCTTTTGCGCTTAATCCCGTTTACGTGTGCTTGGAAGAACTCCCGTGCGCCCAAGCAGTGCAAAAGCACATTGATAAGGCAAAAAAGCTTTTAAAACCTCAAACCGCTGCTGAACGGTTTGACTATGAAAAAGTGATGCACGAAAAAATGCAGCTGCTCCGCGAAGTATTTGAAAGTGGCAAAGAAGCTATTATCGCCGATTTTAAAGAAGGGGAGCTTGCTGCATGGGTAGCGCAGAATCCTTGGGTGGTTGAATACGCGGTGTTTAAACGGAATAAGCGGCAGTATCTCCATGCTTCATGGAAGCAGTGGAAAACCATGCAGTTCCCTTCGGAAAGCGACATACATAAAGCGTGGGGTAACCCTGCGCTGCAGGATGACCATATTTTTTACGCGTGGATACAAATGCATTTGCATAAACAGCTACTTGCAGCGGTTGCCTATTGCAGCGAGAAAGGCGTGGCGGTAAAAGGCGATATCCCTATTTTATTGAGCGAAGATTCGGTAGAGGTGTGGGCCCATCCTGAGCTGTTCCGTACCGATTTGCGTGCGGGGAGCCCTCCCGATGCGGATAATCCGTCGGGTCAGAATTGGGGCTTTCCCATTTACAATTGGAACAACTTAAAAACTACCCGCTATCGGTGGTGGAAGGACCGGCTAAAACACGCCGATCAGTACTACCATGCCTACCGGCTGGATCATATTCTCGGCTTTTTTAGAATTTGGGCTATTCCAGAAGGGGAAACGACGGGGTTACTGGGAAAAACGATTCCCTACGATGAGATAACGAGTGCGCATTTGCAAGAGGCCGGTTTTTCAAATGAACGCATCCGGTGGATGGCAGAACCGCACGTTACCACGCAATCGATTACACCGCTTGTGCAGGATGACTACCTGTATGCGCACGGGCTTTTGCACCGGCTTATGGATAGAATAGGC
Organism: Treponema sp.; assembly: GCA_052169815.1. GTDB lineage: Bacteria > Spirochaetota > Spirochaetia > Treponematales > Treponemataceae > Treponema. The sequence continues at coordinate 4,131 of JBQNBR010000033.1, read as the reverse complement.
GATGAAGAGCTTTGGCTCTTTAAAAGCGAGGTAAAAACGGAAACCGATATCGGCCGCTACGAATTACCGCAGCACGTAGAAGCCTTTTTGAAGCAAAAATGGCATGACCGTATGCTTGTTTCAGCAGGACGCGGGCTTGCGGGCACTGCTATTTACACTGCGGCCTGCCGGTATGCAGATACAACGGCGTGGCACTCATTGGCAGAACATGAAAAACAGCAGTTTATCAAGTTGCTGCAGGAGAAAGAGGCGAGCCAGAACGTATTATGGAAGCAGCAAGCTGATGATATACTGTCGGAGCTCTGTGCATCGGTTGCTATGCAGCCGTGCGCCGAAGATCTGGGCACTATTCCGCCGGTGCTGCCTGAGGTGTTACAGAAGCTCGGCATTTATAGCCTGCGGGTATTCCGCTGGGAGCGGAAGTGGACGGAGCAGGGAATGCCTTTTATTCCGCTTGCGGACTATCCTGAGGCTGCCGTTGCGGTAACTGCGGTGCATGATTCTTCGTCTTTCCGGCAATGGTGGAATGAAGAATTAGACCCTGCGAGTATGCACTCGTTTTTTCAAGCGCTTTCAATTGACGAAGCAACGTACCGGCAATGGCTTACTGCTGATGGGCAAAAGCTGCTTTATACCGAAGAGCTTGCCCTTGCGCTGCTGAAAGCCTTGGTGCAGGTGCCGTCCCGCTTGGCTATTTTTCCCATACAGGATTGGCTCAGCCTCGTGCACGAATCGTTTCCGGAGCTTTCCGCCCAAGCTGAACGGATAAACGTGCCGGGCACGGTACAGTCAACCAACTGGACATATCGCCTGCCCTTGACTATCGAACAGATGCTCAAGCATAAAGAGCTTATCAAACGGATAAAAGCAGTGGTAGCAGAACGGAACAAATAGCCCCTGCGTTGCAAGAAGCTCAATCCGCTTGTTGAACGGCGCCGGGCACCGGACAGCAGGCGGAAGTTCCGCAGTCCCGTTGTCCGGTTAAGCGGGGAGTAGATTAAATATTTCTTTTCTCTATTTTTATGCTTTCAAGATAGCATGTATCTGCGCCTATATCGATTTTATTTGACCAGACTTTTTCACTATCGATTTCCTGATTTTTGTCCCAGCAAATAGAATGATTTTTATCAATATAGCATTTCGTGAAAATAGAAGGATTTTTCAATGGATAATAAATTGTACCTTCTTTTATTAACAAACTAATATCCAGCAAACGAATTTCATCATTATCAAATGTGATTAAAAGATTAAAACCATCTTGAGGAACAACTTTTACAGGTTTTCTTCTTCCTTTCGAAAAATAAACTGCGGCTTTTTTATCAAAGCCTTTTGAAAGATAATAATCAATACTTTCCGGCATATTTATCTCCTTATTTTAATGAGGCGGTATATGATCATTCCAATTAATATATATTTTTATACCACGAAACATACTGATAGTTGGCATTAATGATTTACTCCTTTTAAACGTGAGGCTATTTTTCCAGCGCGTATTCTTCCAGCTTTCTATGGAGGGTTTTCCTGCCGATGCCGAGCACATCGGCGGTTTTTGACTTATTCGCGTTGTATGCAGAAAGTGTTTCCAAGATGATTTGCCGCTCTGCTTCTTTCATGGTGCTGCCTATTTGGATGGAAATAGCAGTGCTTTGCTCCGCATTGCGTACCGGCTCCGGTAAATCCGAAAACCGGATGATAGAATCGGAGCTCATAACCACGGCGCTTTCCAAGCAGTTCCGCAGTTGCCGGATATTTCCCGGCCACTCGTATGCGTAGAGCGCTGCCCGTGCTTTCGGCTCGATTGAGGATATCTGTTTTCCGTTTTCTGCAGCGAATTCCTGTACAAAGGCGGCAATCATCAGCGGAATGTCTTCTTTCCGCTCCCGCAAAGGCGGCACGTGAATGTGCACCACATTGAGCCGGTAGTAGAGGTCATTTCTAAACGTGCCTTTTGCAACTTCCGCTTCGAGGTCTCGGTTGGTAGCAGTGATAAGGCGGGTATCTACGGTAATGGTTTTTTCGCCTCCCACGCGCTCAAATTGTTTTTCCTGCAGCACTCGCAGTATTTTGATTTGCAGTGTTTGATTGATTTCTCCTATTTCATCTAAAAAGATGGAGCCGCCGTCGGCAAGTTCAAAGCGCCCGCGTTTTTGGCTGACGGCTCCGGTATATGCTCCCTTTTCGTGGCCGAATAATTCGCTTTCAAGGAGGCTTTCCGCTAATGCGGCGCAGTGCACCTTGATGTAATTCTGCTGTTTGCGGGGCGAAAGCTGATGAATGGCACTTGCGATGAGCTCTTTGCCTACGCCGCTTTCACCGGTGATGAGCACCGAGGCGCGTGAGGGCGCCACTTTTCGTACCATTTCAAACACGTGTTCCATCGCAGCGCTCTTACCGATAATGTGCTCAAAGGCTTTTTCCGACTGCATTTGCTCTACGAGCTCTCTATGCTGCAGCACCAATTCACGGGTTTGGAGGGCCCGCTTTACCAGGAGCGAAAGCCTTTCCAAATCGAGCGGCTTGGTTAAAAAATCATACGCGCCCATGCGCATTGCATCGACTGCCGTTTCAACGGTGCCGTGTCCGGTCAGCACAATAACCGGTACGCCGGGCGTTTGGCTGGTTACCTTTTGGAGCACTTCTTGTCCGCTCGTGCCGGGCATCCGTAAATCGGTAATAATGAGGTCGATTGCTTCGGAAAGAGCGGTATGCAGGCCGCTCGTGCCGTCTTCGGCAGTGAGTACTTCGTAACCTTCGTCTTCTAATGCAATTTGCAGGCCTTCACGGATATTTTTTTCATCATCAATGACTAAAATGCGAAATTTCATAGGTTTCTTCCTTATATTGCCGGTTGTGCTTCCAGTAAAAGCTGTTTTTCCGTTCTGGAAAGCGGCAGGGTAATGGTAAAAAGCGTCCCGTTGCCGATTTCAGAATGCACTTGGATATCACCGTTGTGTTCTTTTATCACTTTGTATGTCATGGTGAGTCCCAAACCGCTGCCGTCCGGCTTGGTGGTAAAGTACGGTTCGAAAATCTTATGCAAGGTATCGGGCGCGATGCCCTGTCCGCTGTCGCCTATGGTGACGCAGAGTTTGTCATCGGCAGCGTGGGTACTAATGGTGATAGCGCCCCCTTGCGGCATGGCAGCTTTGGCGTTCACTAAAATATTGATGAACGCTTGGCGTAAAAAGCGCTCGTCAGCCTGTATGAGCGGCAGCGCCGCATCGTATTTACACACGAATGTGATATGAGCTTGCGCGAATTCTTCTTCAAATGTATTGACGAGATTTTTTAGGAGATCGTTTATTTGTGTTGGCGCAAATTCGCAGTGCAAGGGCCGTACCGCAAATAAAAAATCAACGACGATTTTGTTTAAGCGCTCGATTTCTTCTTCAACGACATCCAAATGCCGCTGCGCTTTTGTATTGATGGCGACGTTACAGGCCTTGAAATTTTTCCGCAAGAGCTGAACGTGGATGCTGATGGCAGCTAAAGGATTTTTGATTTCGTGTGCCACTGCCGCTGCAAGGTTAGTCAGGCTCGCAAGGTTTTCCAAACGGCGTTTATTGATGTCTTCCCGCTTTTTTTGCGTGATGTCTTCCGCCATGATGATGGTACCGTGTACTTTTTTTTCCTGCACTAAGGGTAAAATGGAGATTTCCATGTATTGATGGCCTTCGGCGGTGCTGATGCAGTATTCTTTTCCGGTGGTGCCTTCTTTGTTTTCGATGGTAGTGTGAATGAAATCCGCTAAGGCGGCATCGTGTATGCAGCGCCACACGGGGCGTTCGGCGGTTTCGGTAAACGGCATCCCAAATATGCGGGAAGCTGCCCGGTTGGTTTTGATAATAACATGCTTGGAATTAAGAATGATAACGCCGGTGGTTAAAGAATCCATCATCGCATCGAATAACGCGTATTCATCCGCCATGAGCTGTACAAAGCTCCGCAGCTGAGAATCATCCATACGATGCAGTTTCCGCATTGCCCGCCAAATAAACTCTCTCATAGTGTCCTCGCCGGCTTTAGTATAGCATATTTATTTTAAATTTCATATTTTTTCCCGAAGTTTTTGAAAGAAAGTACTAGACAGGGAAGGGGGGGGGGGGGGGGTATAATGGAGAAAAATCAATG
>JBQNBR010000032.1:0-21418 GCA_052169815.1 Treponema sp. | reverse complement strand
TTAGCACTTTTTCCTCTTTTTTGATACCTTCACTTAAAAATTGATTTCCGTGGTTCGCAGAATTGAGGGCTTGACAATTTTTGCATATACAACGAGAATTATAGGTTATGAAATCAAAAAATAAATGGATATTCACACGTATTGTACTGGTAGTTTGCCTTTCCGCTTTTATAGCTGTACCTACTGTTTTTGCACAAGCGCAGTCGGATTCACGAAAATCACTGCAAAACATGCAGTACTTACAATACCTATACGAGTTCTTGCAACAAAACTATGTGGACCCCGTTGATCAAGATGTATTATACCGCGGGGCTATGGCAGGTATGCTCAACTCTTTACAAGATCCTTATACGGTGTATATCGATAACGATAGCCTGACTGGGGTCGATTTACACGATACCACTACCGGCTTTTTTGGAGGCATCGGAGTGACCTTTATAAAACCGGCAATTTCAACGCCTGAAAAACCCGCATACGTTGAAGTTTCAAGCCCTATAGAAGACACCCCCAGCTGGCAGGCGGGTATTCAAGCAGGCGATTTTATTACCGAAATCGAAGGACAATCCACCATTGAGATGACCAATACCGACGTTGTCGCAAAATTACGCGGACAGATAGGTTCACCGGTAACAGTCACCATACGGCGCGGCAAGACAATGGAATTCCCTGTCAAACTGATACGGGCAAAGATAGAAGTTCCTACCATTAAATATACCAAAATAGACAAAAATATTGGGTATATTCGCTTAATAGAATTTAATCCCAATAGCTATCCCCGCATCCGCGATGCAATGACTGCACTAAAAAATGAAGGGGTAAGCCAGTTTATTCTGGATTTACGCAATAATCCTGGCGGCTTACTCGATGCTGCGGTTGATACTGCAAGCCTCTTTATAAAAGAAGGAACAGTAGTTTCTACGAAATCGCGTATAGCGGAGCAAAACACTGTGTATAATACGAACACCGCCATAGACCCGCTTTTTGCCGATGTATCATTAATCACGCTTATCAACAAAGGTTCAGCGAGCGCCGCTGAGATCCTGGCAGGAGCTTTAAAGGATCATAAACGCAGCTACCTAATAGGAGAAACCTCTTTCGGAAAAGGTGTAGTGCAAACCGTCATAAACCTTACCAAGCGGGATTCCTTTAAAATGACTATTTCCCGCTACTATACCCCAAGCGACGCAAACATCGATAAGCTCGGTATCAAACCCGATAAGGAAGTACTACCTTTTCCCGCTCTATCAACCGCAGAGGAGAAAGGGCTTGAACAGTTATTTAGAGATAAGAAAATTACTGATTTAGTAAAAAACAGCCAAACACTCACCTTTGAGCAGATCACAAACCATGCAGAAAAACTTGCCGGTACCTATGGACTTACTCCTGCATTAACGCGCTATTTAATTCGCGCAGAATATAATAGAACGCACACTGCTCCTATTGCCGACGTAGAGTATGATCTGCCATTACAAGAGGCGGTGCACCTATTGCAAAGTGGAACGCTTCCGCAGCTCTTGCGGGAAAGTAAGTCAGTCCGCCAACTGCAAGAAGAAACGCTCAACGCAGGTGAAAAAGGTAGTAAAAAGGCATCGTAAGTGCTATGCGTCAGCTCATTGTTGAAAGCGTACCTGATGAAGCAGGGGACATAGTACTGTCAGGTAAACTATACCGTTACGTGATACAGGTGCTCCGTATGCAAACCGGTATGACTATACCGGTGCTCTTGCCGAATAGGGGGCTTACGAGCATGTGCATTCAATCGGTAGATACTGCTCAAAAAAAGCTTATACTGCACTGCTGCGGTGCTGACAAAGATCAGCCGGAGCCGCACAGTGCCCCGCTATTTGATTACGATATCATTTTATTGCAATGGGTATTAAAAGGAGCAAAAAATGATATTGTGATTAGGCAGGCTACAGAAGCGGGGGTACGGATCATCATGCCTATCAGTGCGGAATTTTCCGTTGCAAAAAAAACAACCCCCATGCAGCAAGAGCGGCACCGTAGAATAATCCGGGAAGCACGGCAGCAATCAGGCTCTCCCATTCCTACCGAGATAATGGCGCCGGCCCCGCTGGGCCCCGCTCTTGAAACGATATCGGCACTAGTACCCGCTCAAACATCTTTTTTAGGCGTATGCAGCGAATCAAACGTTGCGTGTACCAGTTTACACCGTGCGTTTGCAGCAAAGCCGTCTCACATTGTCTTAGCTATAGGTGCAGAAGGAGGCATAAGTCCCGTGGAATACGAACAATTACATAAAGCTGGGTTTCAGCCTATTCACTTTAAAACGAATATCCTCCGTGCAGAAACCGCAGCCCTTTATGCAATCGCAGCAACGCAAACTATTTTAAATGAGGCAGCTGAATGGCAATTACCAGAATACACCTGTTAACCGTCCCTCTTGATATTCTTCCTGAAGAAGATATCGAACCGGTCATCCTTGACCTTTTAACCAAAAATGAACCGCAGCATATTGTGTTCTTTACACTTTGGGACTTGCTAAAAGCGCGACGCAATACTGCGTTCCGTACTGCCGCAGAAAATGCAGCGCTCTGTTTACCACTTTCCAAAAGTCTTATCACCGCAGCGCGCTTACTTGCGTTGCCAGTTCCGATTAGGCGGAATTCATTTACAATGATTATCCGCATACTTGATATCATCGATTCTCATTATAAATCGTTATACTTACTCGGAGGTTCAGAAACAAGCATTGTAAATGCTGAACGCAATGTGCACAGTACCTTCCCCAAACTCCACATTGTCGGTCGCTTTAACGGGTATTACCCCAAAACCTTTGAACCAAACATCATCACCTCTATCGTAAAAGCACACCCCTCATTGGTTATCATCGGTAACGGCATCCCCAATGGCATCAGCTGGGTTGATCAAAACCGTAAGGCATTACCAGGCGGGATTTTTATTTATAACAGTGAAATTATCGATATATTTGCTAAACGAAAAAAACGCATCTCTGATTCTGTGTTTTATAAAGGCTATGAATTTATCCCGCAGCTGTTGAAAAACCCCTTTAAAATACTGTATCTTTTCCGATACCTCTGGTTTTACATTATCGTCCTGTTCTATAAGCTATTCCGCTCGTAAGCATGCTACAAACGCGGTATCGACATGCAGCACGCGCGCTGTGTTTACTCTCACTATACCATGCTATTGACAGTGAACATTTTCACCGTTACAATGCTGCCTATGAAAAAAAGGTATTTCCAAATAATTGAACTTATGAAACAAAAACCATCAATTACGCAACGCGAAATAGCCTATGCACTACGCATATCGCTTGCGTATGTGAACAAAATCCTGTTTTCAATGGATCAAGATGGGCTATTAAAAATAGACGGTATCCCTCCTATCGGCAAAAGGATGCTCACAATCAAAGCGCATACAGAGTATGATTCCTGTAAAGTTGACAATGCGGTTATTATGGCAGCAGGATTTGGCTCTCGCTTTGTCCCGTTAAGCTACGCCACGCCGAAAGGACTTTTAGAAGTATTCGGAGAGCGGATGATAGAGCGGCAAATTAAGCAGCTGCACGAAGTAGGCATTACCGATATTACGGTGGTAGTAGGGTATTTAAAGGAAACCTTTGAATACCTTATCGATAAATATAATGTAGAATTAGTGTACAATCCTGATTTTGAAACCAAAAACAATTTGTCTACGCTCTACTGCATTCGGCATAAACTAAAAAACACGTACATCCTTTCGAGCGATAATTGGCTGCGCAAAAATATGTTCCATACCCACGAGTACGATTCATGGTATTCCTCGGTAAAAGTGAGTGAAAAAACCGACGAATGGGTGTTGCAGCTCGGCTTACACAGCAAGATTACTCATGTAAAAATCGGAGGGTGGAATGCATGGACAATGTATGGGCCGGTGTATTTTTCCAAATCGTTTTCCGAGAAAATCAAACCGCTTATCGAAGCGGCGTATGTCCGTGATGATACTGCCGATTGGTATTGGGAGGACGTATTCAAGCGGAACATCTCAAAACTACCTATGTTTGCTAACAAGCAGCCGGCGAATCAGGTGTACGAATTTGAATCGCTTGAGGAGCTGCGCCGCTTTGACACCTCTTACATGATTTCTTCTCAAAACAAATGGATGGAGCTTATTTCCCATGTGTTTGGTCAGCCGGAGATGCGAGTAACCAATTTAAAGCCGCTCAGGCTCGGGATGACCAATAAGTCTTTTTTATTTGAAGTAAATCAAGCACGCTATATTTTCCGCATACCGGGAGCAGGAACTGACATCCTTATCAATCGTGAACAAGAATATGCCGTCTATAAAGCCATTGAACCGCTTAATATCTCGGATACCATTATCTATTTTAACCACACAACAGGCGTAAAGATTAGCCGCTTTGAAGCAAACTGCCGACCTGCCAATCCTAACAACAGCGATGACCTCGATGCATGCATGTGGATTGCCCGCAAACTGCACCAATCAGGTATCACCGTGCCGCACCGCTTTGATTTCCGTGAACGCATTAACTGCTATGAAAAACACGCAGAAGCCAAACATGGGATTCTCTTTTATGACTATAGCGAAGTAAAAGCCAAAATGAATACCCTTTTGGATATCATTGACGAAATGCAGCCGCCGCAGTTCCTTACCCATATTGACTTAATATGTGATAATTTTATTTTGCGTGAAGACGAAATTAAATTGCTGGATTGGGAATATGCTGGTATGTGCGATCCCCTTGCTGACATCGCGATGTTTGCGATTTATTCCTATTTTTCCGAAGCACAGGTTGAAGACCTCATGTACCGCTACTTTCAGCGACCGCCTGAACCGGAAGAGCGGCTAAGGGTGTACATATACGTTTCCCTTGCGGGTTTTTTGTGGGCATTGTGGACATGCTATAAGCAAGCGCTCGGTATTAATTTTGGTGATTACGGTATGAAAATGTACCGCTACGCAAAGGACTATTACCCCCTCGCTTTAAGCGCGTATAGAGGAAGCGATCATGAACAGTCAGAACTTGAAAACAAGGAAATGTAGCCCCCCCTCCATTGATTGGTCTATTACTATCATACCACTGTGCCTAATCATCAGCATTGCAGCCCTACTCATCCATTATCCGCAAGGTTCTCTGCGCATAATCGATCTATTATGGAATATTTTTGTTAATAAGCTCGGTTTTTTTTATATGCTCCTAGGGCTCAGCATGGTAGGTATTGCACTCTATTTAGCTGTTTCAAAATACGGCACGATACAACTTGGAAACCTTGATAAACCGCGCTATAGTAATTTTGCATGGGGCTCGATGATTTTTACCTCAACGATGGCTGCGGATATTCTCTATTGGTCCTTAATTGAATGGGCATACTATTACAACGCCGCTCCCTTTGGCTTAACAAATCTAACGGTAGCAGAAAAGCAAGACTGGGCGACTACCTATCCGCTTTTCCACTGGGGCATAACGCCATGGTGTTTTTATATTGTTCCGGCAGTGGCTTTCGGCTATATGCTGCATGTAAAGAAGCGTAAAAAACAAAAGCTCTCCGAAGCCTGTCGCCCCTTATTAACCGCAAAAATCGACGGTCCTTTCGGCAAGCTCATTGACATATTCTCTGTTATGGGGCTCCTCGCCGGCACTGCAACTACTTTTTCGCTGGCAACTCCCTTACTGTCACGAGCCGTTTCGGCAGTATTCGGTATTCCGGAATCCAAATACCTCACGTTGACCTTGCTGCTCGTGATTGCCATAGTGTACACCTCTGCCGTACTGCTCGGTGTAAAAGGCATATCGCAGCTTGCCCGTATATCGGTCATTTGTTTCTCCCTTTTGCTCATTTTTTGCTTTTTAGGCGGACCGAAGCTTTATTGCATCGAATCGGGAATATCAGGCATCGGCAATATGCTGCAGCGTTTTTTCTCACTTTCCACGTGGATGGATCCTTTACGCTGTTCCGGAGAGCACCATGCCGGCTTTCCGCAAAAATGGACTATTTTTTACTGGGCATATTGGATCGCCTGGTTTGTTGCAACCCCTTTTTTTATCGGCAGCATTTCAGAAGGGCGCACCATCCGCAATACCGTATATGGCGGTCTTTTATGTGGCATTGCAGGAACCTACGCTTCGTTTATCATTTTAGGTAACTACGGCCTCTTTTTAGAGACACAGGGGATTTTTTCTGCCGCCACTCAGCTGGGACAAGGCATAGCCCCATCCGCGGTGATCGTACAAATAATTCAACATATGCCGTTTTCAAACGTGTGCTTATGTATATTAATAGTCACCATGATTGCGTTCTATGCAAGCACTTTTGATGCAATCACCATGGTTATTGCATCTTATTCACAACACATGCAAAAGAGCACAGAGCCTCCAAAAGGCTTACGTGCCTTTTGGGCAGTGGTGTTTATCGTACTACCAGCAGCGTTACTCATAACTGAGACCAACTTGAGCGAGCTGCAGAGCCTTTCGATTATTGCAGCTTTTCCGCTCGGTATTATTATGATTCTGATTACTATCAGTTTTTTCAAAGATGTACAAAGTTAAGAAAAATTCACTTATATACCCCTAGTTTTTTATTTGGTTTTGTTTTATAGTAAATAACATGGAATACATCGAAATTTTAAAGCCGCTTTTTGAAAAAGGCTTGCTAAAAGAAAGTGTTGATTTAGCAGAAAGTGAAAAAATACCGTTACCGCAAATACGGCATGAAGGACTGAATTTTGTAACAGCATCGATTTTGGCAGATATTCCTTCTGTTGAAAAAACAGAACTCATTCGAAAAACAGGGGCTTTTTTTTCTGCTCAAGATTATTGCGAGTTACTAAACGAGAAAGTTTTTACCGTCCATCCTGAAACAAGGGATCAACTAAAGGAACGGGGTATGCTTTTGACTGAGGAGAACGTAAAACAGTACTGTAACTGGTATAATATCTTCGACTTAGCGTTTCCATGGTTGCCTTTATCGGTGTTTGAAGACCTCGTAACGTACTTACGAGATGAAAAAAAATTAGTACTCGATAAAGAAACCCGTTTATCGGTTAAAGAAAGCTTTTTAAATACAAAACGGTATTCTGAACGGGAACTCAATGATTTCTTTCGTCTTCCCATTTTTGATGAAGAAATCTAGCACTGTTTGAATCAAGCGTATAATACTTACGGATGGAAAACACGTTAAAACCGCTTATCATCCAAGGCGATAGAACTATCCTGCTTGATGTGCATGCTGAGAGCGCCGCAGAAGCCCGCTTTGCCCTGCTGCCTTTTGCAGAACTAGAGAAATCTCCAGAGCATTTACATACCTATCGCCTGACTAGTCTATCTCTTTGGAATGCGGCAAGCGCAGGGTTCACTATTGATGGTATTAAAGAAACGCTGCGCCGTTTTTCCCGATTTGAAGTACCCCCCGTAGTTTTTAGCTGGATACAAGAAACCATGGGCAAATATGGAACTTTACGGTTGGTACCTGCTGAACATGAAGATATTTTATGCCTCATCCCTGATTCTGAACGAATCTACGAAGAACTCAAAGCCTCAGCCAAACTCAAGAAATACCTTGTACCGGCAACCGATTCTAAATCATTCTTTATCACTTTGCTAAATAGAGGAACTGTTAAGCAAATATTACTGAACATGGGCTGGCCGGTACAGGATGCCGTCCCCTTAAAACCGGGAAATCCATTACCCGTTCCTTTACGGCACGAAACGCTCACGCATAAAGACTTTACTATCCGCGATTATCAACGAAATGCCGCAGCAGCATTTGTGGGGGATAAACAGCCCGGTACTGGCTTTGGCACTATTGTCCTACCGTGTGGTTCAGGTAAAACCATTGTCGGTATCTTGAGTATGTCGCTGTTGAACACCGAAACGCTTATCCTCACCACCAATACTTCCGCTGTGTATCAGTGGAAACGGGAATTGCTTGATAAAACGGAACTTACCGAAGACACTATCGGTATCTATTCAAGTACTAGCAAAGAAATAAAGCCCATCACTATCGCAACCTATCAAATTCTTACCTGGCGGCCGGACGTTGAAGCTGAGTTTTCTCATTTTCACCTCTTTCGTGAACGCAATTGGGGCCTCATTATTTACGACGAAGTACACTTACTGCCGGCGCCAGTCTTTCGAATAACGGCAGAGCTGCAAGTAATCCGTCGCTTAGGATTAACAGCAACCCTCATCCGTGAAGACGGCTGCGAAGGCGATGTATTTAGTTTAGTAGGACCAAAACGCTACGACGTACCCTGGAAAGAACTGGAAGAAAAAGGGTGGATCGCCCACGCCTATTGCACAGAAATACGGATACCATTACCAGAAGCCAAAGAAATTGAGTATGCCGTAGCGACCTTACGTGAAAAGCACCGTATTGCAAGTCAAAATACAGAGAAAAGTACAATCATAAAAAAATTGCTTGCAAAACATACCGAGGACCAAATTCTAATTATCGGGCAATATATTTCCCAGCTGCAATCTATTGCGCAAGAATTACAGGCGCCTATTATTACCGGCAAAACGCCTAATACTGAGAGGGAGCAGTTATATGAAGCATTTAGAAGCGGCAGCATCCACGTCCTCATTGTATCAAAGGTGGCTAATTTTGCTATCGATTTACCGGATGCCTCAGTTGCGATCCAGATTTCAGGTACCTTCGGCAGTCGTCAAGAAGAAGCTCAGCGTTTAGGACGTATTCTGCGGCCTAAAGAACGCGATTCTTTTTTTTACACACTGGTTACCCAGCACACAGTTGAAGAAGAATGTGCAGACCGCAGGCAAAAATTTCTAGCAGAACAAGGATACAGTTACTCACTGCTCACCGCTCTCGATCTTTAAGTTTTTATGCGAACGATAAACCCTTTTTTGAGCGGCTTATCGGTTTTTAAAAGGCAGGGGTGTCCGTGACTGACCCACTCACGGTGGGCAGTTGTTTCAGGATCCAGCAACGTATAGTCAGTGTCAACAATAGCGCAAATATCCGGCCCAATATACTCGAGTGGAACACCGGCAACTACTTTATTAAGTGCAATGAATTCAAAACACCCCTCGCCTTGTTTTTCTCCAATAGTACCAGCCATCATATACGGTGCTTTGGTTTCACCGCGGGTTGTTTTATTCGCGGTATCTTTTGAAAAATAAAACCCCGTTGCAAATTCACGATGCGCCGTATTATACAGTTCCTGTACAAACGGCGTGGCCTCGTCAGCCGATATGCGATGCAAAAGTGCATCAAGCTGCTTGCGGTAAGCCCGCGTAACAAGCGCCGTGTAATACAGACTTTTCATTCTACCTTCAATTTTAAGCGCATCAACGCCAGCCTGCTGTAAATCAGTCAGATAGTCTATCATGCATAAATCTTTTGACGAAAAAAGAGCCGTATACGATTCACCTTCCTCAATAGGAAAGTATTCAGAAGGGCGCTCTTTCTCTTGCGCAAAAAGACGATATTCCCATCGGCAAGAATGCGTACAAGCACCGCTATTTGCACTGCGCCCTGTCAGGTACGCACTCACCAAACAGCGCCCGGAATACGCAATGCACATAGCCCCGTGCACAAAGCATTCGAGCTCTATATCCGGCACTTGGCTTTTAATTTCAGCAATGTCATAGAGGGAGGCTTCGCGCCCTAGCACAATCCGCTTAAAACCAATATCACGGTACAGGCGAACTGCTTCATAGTTTATGCAATTCGCCTGCGTACTTAAATGGAGCGGCACACCAGGAAAGTGTTTTTGCAGAACCCTTACCATCCCGATATCCTGCACAATAAAAGCATCAATAGGGTACAGCTTGAAGTAATCAATTTCCTGTAAAAAAGCTTTCAACTCATCATTATGAAACGAAATATTAACAGCGCATAGCAATTTTTTTGGGGAGCCCCTCCCTGCGTAATAGTTTTTAAGCTCATGAATTGCTTTATACTCATCAGTAAAAAAATTATCCGCTTTAACTCGTAGTGAGAAGTTTTTCAAGCCGATATACGCTGAATCAGCGCCATATTCCCACGCATAGTGTAGTTTTTCTAGGTTTCCTGCTGGAGCAACTAATTCCACGCTATTCCTCAAGTTACGAAAAGAGATTGTACCCAAGAACCTATCTGGGCTACTGCTTGCAGCGCTTCTTCTGATTGATTATAGAGCGCTTGAAAAAAATGTGGCATTGTTTCCCACACGTTCAGTTGAACACGTCCTCCTGCTGCTTCAATTTTATGAGCACAGGCTTTAGCATCCGCTAATAGCACTTCCTGCCCACCGCACTGTATTAAAACGGGCGGAAAATCAGCAAAAGAACCAAACAGCGGAGAAACAAGCGGGTCAGCAAGGTATTCCGGCGAAACATATCGTTCAGCGACAGTCACCAACGATGCTTTAGTAAGTAAAAGATCTTTCTTTTGCAGTGCAGATATTTCCTCCTGCGAACAGGACAGGTCAAGCCAAGGGGATAACAGGACAAGGCCTGCAGGAAGCGGCAAGCCCTCAGCTTTAAGCCGAAATATAAGCGCAGTAATAATAGCAGCGCCTGAACCATCCCCTGCACATACAATAGACGTTGACGAAAGATTATACGTACTCAAAAGTGCGGTATAAAGCGCCATTATATCGTCCAACGCAGCGGGAAATGGATACTCTGGCGCCAAACGATACTCCGGCAAAAAAAGATTACTTTTGCACTCATGGGCAATCGACGCACAAAGGTTTCTCGATGCATTTACAGAGCCGCTAATAAAAAAACCGCCATGTACATACAGTACCGCTTTATGCGATACTGCAAGTTCAGGATGCAAGACCTCTACCGGTATGTCACCAATCAAAGCCCGCTCTCTCTCAACACCATTTGGTATATGCGGAATATAAAATACATCATCATACTCCGCCCGTATAGCACTTATCGGAGTTTCAAGTGAATAAAGGTATTTTTTAAACAGCTTTTTTGCTTGCCGTAAAGAATATGTTGCATCCATCATGAGTAACTATGCGATGGGGTAGCTGCACGCTGCCCCATCGCCAGTATTGTATCCTATTTTTTAATGAGGTATATACTTTTTCAGTTCTTCATGTACCCGCTCTACCGTATGGGCAACAATTTTTTCAAGCGGAATATCGGAAGAAGTTTTTTCTGCACGGAGCTTAAATTCAACATTCGGTAAATTTTTCTCATTGATAACAATCCGAATAGGCAGGCCGATAAGATCCATGTCTTTAAATTTAACACCCGGCCGTTCAACTCTATCATCAAGTAGTACTTCTATGCCCTGTGCAGAAAGTTCATCGTGCAGCTTATCAGCTACTTCTTTCATTTTACCTTCGTAGTGCAAGGGTACGATACCGACATGGTACGGAGCAACGCTCATTGGCCAAATAATACCGTCATCATCGTGATACTCTTCAATAACCGAAGCCATCGCACGATCAATACCGATACCATAGCAGCCCATCGTTGGATATTGCTTTTGCCCATTTTCATCAAGGTAAGTTAAATTCATGCTTTTTGAATACTTTGTCCCAAGTTTGAAAATATGGCCAAGCTCATTACCCTTTTTAGTATAGAACGGGGCGCCACATTGCGGACACATATCGCCTGCTTTAACTACACGCACATCGTAAATCATATCAGGAGTGAAATCCCGCTTAGGTTCAACGTGAATGTAGTGTACATCCTTTTGCAATGCCCCTGTAACAGCATCATGCATCAGCATTACGCTTTCATCGGCGAGCACCGGCGCCTTTGTTAATCCTATCGGCCCCGCAAACCCGACCACCGTACCGGTGATATCTTCAACATCCGCATTACAGGCAAGCTCCACTTCGGTAGCTTTTAATACGGCTGTTAGTTTTACTTCGTTTACTTCCAAGTCACCGCGAATACATACTGCAACGAATTCCGAATCAATCACTTCTGAATCGGTAACGTGATAAATAAGTGTTTTAATAAATGCTTTCGGCGATGTATGTAAGAAATCAGCAAGCTCTTCAATGGTACGCACATCAGGCGTTTGCAGCTTAACGCATTTTTCAGTAGTTTCAGGGATAGCCGTATACGGATCGGGAGCACACGCGGCCTTTTCGTCGTTTGCAGCATATCCACACTTGGGGCACAGGATCAGGGTGGCATCTCCGATAGTGGATTCTACCATGAATTCTTCAGAACCACTTCCGCCCATTGCCCCTGAGTCTGCTTTAACTCGGATCACCTTTAAACCGCAGCGGAAAAAGGTCCTTTCGTATGCAACACCAAAGCCACGATAAATTCTATCCAAACATTCGTCGTTCGTATGGAAAGAATACGCATCTTTCATAGTAAATTCACGGGTACGCATAAGGCCGTAGCGCGGACGAATTTCATCGCGGTATTTTGTATTAATATGATATACTGAAAGCGGATAATCTTTATATGAAGCGAGTTCATACCGCACCATAGCGGTAAACGACTCTTCGTTTGTAGGGCTCATCACCAAATCTTGACCAAGCCTGTTTTTCATTTTGAGTAGTCCGTCGCCCATGGTATACCAGCGCTTGGACTCTTGCCATAGTTCACCTGGAGCAACAACCGAGGCCTTACATTCTAAACTCCCGGTAGCGTCCATTTCTTCGCGCACAATATTTTCGACTTTTCTGAATGCCCGCAAACCGAGAGGCAGGTAGCTAAACAATCCATTTCCTAATCTGCGTATCATACCGGCACGCAATAATAACTGATGACTTACAACAACAGCCTCAGCAGGTATTTCCCGTAATGTAGGGATAAACGATTGGGATCTTTTCACGCTAAACCTCTCTTTAGTTTAAAGTATAATGTAGAATTATATAGAATTTTATTTTGTATGTAAAGTAGAAGATGCAAATTAATGTCTTAAAAGGGAAGAACTACTTTTATGTACGTCACTATTTTTAAAGAGCCGGATACTTACGCGTAGGTAAGCATCCGGTACATGGTATTATGCTTTATCAGATTCAGGCTGCCCTTTTTTAAAGCCCGAAATTAAAAGCGTTGCTGCAGTATACACAACCACACAGATAACCAGCCATTTCAATATATTAAGCGGTAATGACTTTACAATGTAGAACGCGATGAAAACCCCTACCAGTCCGCAAATAGCGATAGCAATAGAAGCTTTCTTTGCATAGGTTCCTTCTTTAATGAACTTTATCGAACCTACCGGCATAAGATACGCACAAGAACCCATCATGATCGGAAAAGCAATCGCAGGGTTCATGCCCATGATGGAGACGAGCGCCATACACGGTGCATACAATCCAATACCAAAAGACATCAAAGCGCCCAGTACAAAATTGATTACAACAGCAACAATCAGTTTGACACCGGTTAAGCCGATAGCTTCGCCGCCAATGGGCATCCACCCAAGCTGTGAAGCGATAAGGAAGCCATCTGTAATAATTAGTGCAAAACCCATTGCAATTTGCACTTTTTTAGTATCAAATTTTGATACCAACGCAGCGCCAACCCATGCGCCAACCGCGGCCGAAACGAGCATTGAAACTAGCGTGATCGGTTCTACCTTAATAGCGCTCATAAAGAGAACGGATTCCGCTACAACCGGCCATGTACAGGACACATTCAACGTGCCGGGTATAACACGGTCTTTCACTTGTTTGAATCCACGCAACAAGGCAGTAGCAGGAGCAAAGCTTCCGATACCTAATGTATCAAAGAAGTTAATACCAAATCCAATCGCCCCTGAAACCAAAAAGCTTGTTTCTTTTTCAAATTCGTGTTTATTACTAATGATATCGCGTATAAACGCAAACGAAAATATGAACGTGAGTAATCCTAACACACCCAAAACAGCATACAGCATTATATACCTCCAAAATACTGTTTTACAGCTTCCAGCATAACATACCGGAAAGCATCATTTGTTATAATCTAAAGCCGTGCTTAACAGGATCATCCTCGTCAATAACGTATTGACAGAATCCGGTAATATAAGCGCTACCGGTAATTTGGGGGATAACAGCATCATAGTTACCAACTTTGGTAAGTCCGACTATTTTACCTTTGAACAAGGTTGAAGCGATACTTTCGTATACGAATTCTTCTCCTTCTTTGAGCTTCCCTTTAGCGAACAACGTTGCCAATTTCGCAGAAGTTCCAGTACCGCAGGGAGAACGGTCAACTTGCCCTTGGCCGAATACCACCACATTGCGGAGATTCGCCTTCGGGTTATCGGTCTCATCGTAGAATTCTACTAAATCAACTGTTTTGATGTGGGCAAGTGTGGGATGCTGAATTTCAATTTCCTTATTGATAATATCGCGGATTTGAATACCCAGTACCTTTAACTTATCTACATTTTCGGGAAGCAGTTTAATGTTCAGCTGTTTTGCATCAAGAATAGCAAAGAAACTACCGCCAAAAGAAATGTCAAAAGTAATTTTTCCATAGCCAGGTACTTCAATCTGCTGGTCTTTTTTATATAAGAACGCAGGCACATTCACGATCGAAACTTCCTGTACCTTTTCTTTTTCAACCTTTACGCTTGCACGGATAATACCGGCAGGCGCTTCCATAATTACTTCGGTAACCGGTTCTTTCATGGGTACAATACCGGTTTCAACTGCAATGGTTGCAGCACCGATTGAACCATGACCGCACATATTCAAGTATCCGCCCCCGTCCATGAAAATAATACCGAAATGCGCTTCGGGACTGCATGCTCCCGTTAATACCGAACCAAACATATCATTATGACCGCGCGGTTCAAGCATGATAGCAGTTCGAAGATAATCCAAATGATCTTCTAAGTACTTCTTTTTTTCAGGCATTGTGTTGCCGGGTATTTGGGGAATTCCACCGACTACAACACGGGTAGGTTCACCCATAGTATGAGAATCAACTGCATGAATACTTCGTGAAAACTTCATAATTGTTTTCCTCCTAATTTATTGACTAGAGGGAAGCTGTAAAAATCTAAACCTGCGTTTTTAGAGCTACCCCAGAGTGAAACACGATACGCTTCTTTGCGCACTCGCTGTTTCTACACTATAGACCAAGTGAGATAACTCCGTCGCCTCACCCGGCCGACGAGTTCTACGTCGTGCAAATAGCACGATTTAGAACATCGCATTTCAAGGTAACCTGGCCTGAAACTAACGCTTCCGTACCAGGTCTCATATGTCATGCCGCTGCAGCACTATGCTGCGTGGGCAATCCATCCAATTTATATCTTTTTATTTGTGCGGAGGGTTTAATACCCCCGGCGAGTCTAGCGCCGTAACAAAGGGTATTAAAGCCCGACTTCCTGTCAAGCCGGCGTACCGCCGGCTTGCCTGTCAAGTTTCCTTACAGGAAACTTGCGTACCGATTGAGAACAACAACTCCGACGCTTTTAGCGTCGGGGTTGTTGATTCATTTTTAATTTTAAAAGTGCTACTGCTTTTCTACAATCCAGTGGAGTTACGGTATTTTCGCCAACTACTTCCGTTTCAATACCCTGCGCTGATTTATTCATATCAACAATGGTATCCATGTAGCGGTTGGTAACGACAAACTTAGCTTGCGTACCCACAAAGGTAATACCAACCAGCGGAATTCCCCGTTTGCCGATTTCTTCAATAGTATTGGCAAAGTCAACATGGGAGTTGCCCCAGCCATCGCACGATAAAATAACACCGTCAGCCCGCATCCCTTCTGCCCACTGTGCAGCCCGCTTGCCAACCAAATGCTTTTCTTTATTATCCTGCGGCGTTCCCACCAGCATCACTCCAAGCACATCTATATCAGCATCATTATCTACAATATCCAAAAGCGGATCTCGAAAATGATGTAAACTCGTCTCTTTCGTAGAAGGTCCGATACCCATTGTAACCCTCCTTATACCATAGCGCGTAATGCGCCGTCACGATATTCATTCGCAGATAACAAAACTGGCATATTGGCCATATCGATAATCGAAAGTCCATCAATGCCCGATGGCTCTGAGGCAAACAGCATATTATCATACATAGCACCTTGCCCTGCAATTTGCTTAATGATAACTACTTTTTTTGCACCCTCTCGTACCCGATCAAAATACTCATGGGTTTCGTCGGCATCGCGTAAATCAGCTTCTTTCAGCACTGTTCTCATGGACTGAATTAATACATCGGCTGCTTTAAAGGCCGCCATCGGCAATGTGCGGTCAAACGGTAAGCCGCCTTTCAAAAGAACATCCATATGAATAAGCAAATCGGTATCATTCGGCGTGCCCGGTCTATTTTTAAAAAGCTGCTCTTGGAGTATACCATCAGAAGAGCCAAATTCATGCATTTGCTGACCAGTTTCGTCAGCACCAGTTAACAAAACATATACGCCAGTTAACGTATGAGTAATACCTTCGCCAAGCGAGCCTAATGCTTTTACTGAAATAGGGATGATATCCATGATCGTATTGATGGAACGGTTCCATTCATTGGGTCTAATAATAGTTATGGTAACTTTTTTAATAAGCTCATCAACATAGGTGATATTTTCGTCAATAATAAGCTGATGCTTATTAATTTGTGTTTTTTTTCCTAATTGTACATCAGTAATATGAAATGACCGAATAACTAATCGCCTCAAATCCTTTACGGTGCCCACTTATGTTACCCCTTTTTAACTGCTACCCAAAACTTGACAGCAGATTGACACAAAATAGCATACAACAATCATACAATACTGCCGTATGCTATTATGAGAAACAGCCTGATTAATCCAAATGTGGAATACTCAGCAGTTCCTTAGTTAAACTTTTGCACTGTATTCATAGGGAAGAGGCACAATCTGACCAACTGAAGAAATTTCAACTAATTGCTTCAACGTGTCTTTTACGATTGCCGTCTGCATTTCCTTATCATTCGGTTTTCCGGCGTTTGCCCCCATCGGAACAAGAGGGGCTACTGCACGCGGCGTTCCATTTTGGCGTACAACAGGAGGTAATGCTGCTATAATAATGGTAGGAATACCCGATTCCTCTATCGCTCTTTGCACAATAACTGCTGAGCGGTGGCAAGTACCTCACCCAGCGGTCAGGAGCACAGCGTCAACCTTTTCCTCCTTAAGTCTTCTGGCAATCTCAGGCCCTGTTTCTTCGGTGAACTTAGCCTGATCACCGCCACCGCCCATAAAGCCATACAGCACCGGTGCAACTTCCTTAATGAAGCCTTCCTTAGCTAATTCCTGCAGGCGTTCAATCGGGAACATACAATTAATGTCTTTATTAACGTCACCGTTGTCATAACCACCGTGTGAAACCATTAATTCATCCGCTTTTGCCGTTCCGGGAACTTCCCGAAAGCTAAAATCGCCTGCAAGATTAAAGCGTTTATCTGACTTTAAGTGGATACCAGCAGCACTGGCAATCGCGACTCTCATATCTTTTAATTGTTTGGTAACCGGCGTCCAGACGGGCGGCGGCGTAATAGGAACAAAAATTTCAGACTGGAGCCCTTTAACTGTTGTAAGACTCATCCTTACCCTCCTCATATATAGTTTCTGTTGTTTTGCGTAATTGAGCAAGTTCTTGATACTTAGGGTTCACTTCTTCGCGAAGCACTTCGGGAAAGCTCATCAAAAAGCCTACTTCCATCCCCAGCTTTAGCTCATAATCAGTTATGAGCATCCGCATTGGAATTTTCAAATAGCCCATGCGTCCTTTTAAATCAATACCGACAGAACCGCTTTTTAACTCTACAATAACACCCTCAACGTAGCGCTCGGTTGAAATATACTTCAACCCGTACATTACATATCCTTTTCGTAAATTTCAGCGCGCTTCTTGCTCTTTTCAAGCACTTGTTCATTGTCCTCAAGCGGAATCTTAATATTGAGCGCTTTTTCGATTAACTCAACGTTATTCATCTTAACATTGTTATTCCACTTCCGTTCGGCGGGCTTAATCTCTTCCCCAGCCATAACGGACTTCAACATAACCAAAGCGCGGATTGCGTCTTCGGGAGCCAAACAGTTGTTTTCGAGGATCTCGTTTTCAATACCCTGCTTGGACTTGTTATTATCAACCATGCTTGTCATGTATTCGTTACCGACAACCAACGCGCCCTGTACTGCACAGAAAGACATACCGACAACTGGAATGCCGCGCATACCGACTTGCTCATGGTGTGAAGCAAAGTCAATATGGTTATTTCCGAACCCTTCAGTGGTGATAATAACACCATCAGGATCAATGGCTTCAACGGTCATACCCAAACGGCGCGATACATAGAATTTTTCAGCATTAATCTGCGGAGAACCAACAAACAGCACACCGCACAGATCAATTTCTTCGTCAGCCATCGCAGCCAATACGAGTGGCTCACGGAAATAGTGGCGGGAGGTTTCTTTTGATGCCGGCCCGATACAGGTGAGCGCATGAATACCGCCGTCAAGCACTTCCAATGGAGAAAGCATGATCGGCACATTTCCGAGGTCGACGTTTGGCTTCGCACCAAGCGTTCCAACCGGTTCAACCGGCAGGATGAGGTTGTCGTGCATAG
Source organism: Treponema sp. (assembly GCA_052169815.1). Taxonomy (GTDB): domain Bacteria; phylum Spirochaetota; class Spirochaetia; order Treponematales; family Treponemataceae; genus Treponema. Next base: position 2,959 of record JBQNBR010000032.1, on the reverse strand, counting down.
CACCTTGACCCATAATCTCTTTACAAATTAAAACCTTCTTCTTGCCCTTGCGCCGTGTTTGCACGAATTCGTCGGTTTTTACCACGAGCGATTCATCAGCTTTCTTTAAAGCCTGACGGATTTCTTCGGTAATAATGTCGGTTGCACGGTGAGCGGCAAGCGGTCCGGGGCGTTCCATATTGGTATGAGCCTTAATGGTAACTTGAGTCTTAATAAAGATTTCGCCCTTGTCAGGAGAACCCGGACGACCCCACATGATATTGCGGTCCATCGGCCCTTCGGAAGAGCCGAATTCACCAATTTGCACGCCACCTTCGTCGGTACCAGTAACCACTAGCACCACTCCGTCAAGTACGCGGGTTACACCAGTGCCAAGATCGCCTGATTCTTTGGTAGCGATAGGCTGTACATCCATGATCGTTTCAGAATAGGTAGAATATTTATCGGGCGTAATAACTTCAAGGCTCAGATCCACAACCAATTTTTGAGTTTTGGCAGCTTCTTTCTCAATACCCTTGCGGATAAATAGCGTAGTACCTTCTATTTTGGTTTCAGGCCCGCGCTTTACTTCGGTAATTTTAAAGTGCTTACGTACCAAAGAACGAACGTTCTTTTCAGTTACGTTTTCACTCGCTACACTACCGGTTTGTGCACTTGCAGCAGCAACGGCACCACTCGAAGCAGCGCCTCCTGTAGCGCCCCCTACTGCTCCCATCGGAATTTCAAGGTGGATCCCCTTGCCTTCAGCAATATCGATTTTCAAAACACCGGAAGAACCGGTGCCGCACGACGGTTGCGCCACTGCTGCCACAGGAGCTGCATCAGTTTTTGCTTCAACAGCAGGAGCCTCGGCTGTCTTTACGCCGTCAACCACCGCTTTGGTAAAAGGTGTTAAAGCATCAATAGTCTTTGTCAATTTTGCACCAAGCACTTCGCCAATCTTTAAGCAATCAGCAGGAATGGTAAGCAAGCCTGAATCGATTAAATCAGGAAAAATTGCCGGATCTTCCAAGTTGGACGCTTCAATTTGCGTTCCTGCCTCAAACCGACAGCATGAAATAGCCGGGTCATTTGCATGCTTCATCGCGGTTTCTTTTGTGATAGACATAGAAAAACCTCCTAAATCATAGTTTTTGTCTAGAATTCTATTTATTGTTTTTTACGATATAATCTGTGTCCGCCCGCGCGAAGCGTGTGATCTGTTGAATGATATACTGGAACTCCTAACCTAGGAGCTGTACTTACGACAGTATTCGTTCAATCTTCACAGGTGCCGGTAAGAATTACCTCTGCACCGTTCTTTTTTAGGTAAAGGACTTTTTCCGCCTGACCAGGACATACCCCCGGAAGATCGCATCGTAATCTGCCATTCACATCAACCATACGTTTGCACGTAGTTTCGGCAACAACTTGAGCGCCCATACCAGCTGCGATTTCCTTTAAGCGCTCAATACCAGCGCCGCACTCACAGCCAATAACGCCCATTTTTCTTGTTTCTTGTGGAAAGGGCATACCAATCAGTATGCCGCCTAATGTTTTTGTAATCACTGCTTCCGGTGTTCCGCGCTTGCCGGTAAAGGGACCGCCAAGGACAAGTTCACCGTACGGCTCAACATAGCCGCCGCATTTTTGAATATATTCCTGCACCGTAGAACCGATCGGCACATCTAAGAAAACTGAAGGATTTTTTACAAGACCGCCGACTGTAACGTCTTTGGTGATAACCGGCCGTTTAAGATCAACAGCCTGTACAATATTTTTAATTGTTTCAACATTTGAGATAACGGTATTAGCAGTACTTGGAAGTGCCCCCGGCTCTAACACAGTGCCAAGGATTTCCCGCACGATAACCCGTTCGTCTCCGGCAGGATACATATCCGGTAAAATCTTTACCGAAATATTCGACAAACCTTTACACGCCTTACCAAGCGCTGTAAGCGCTTTCAAGTGCTTCGTTTTAATGACAATATAACCGGTATCTGCCTGTACAATCTCCATAATAATCTGCACCCCGCGGATAATAACCTCAGGATGCTGCTCAATATACTGAATATTGTGATGGAGCAAGGGCTCGCATTCAGCTGCATTTGCAATAACAGTGCCATGCGGAATAGGTTTGCCAAACTTCACATGAGCAGGGAACCCAGCTCCCCCTGCACCGACAATCCCTGCTTGCTTAATCAGCTCAAGCGGAGTTTCCGCTGTAAGCGGAACAAAGGTATCAGGTTGCTCGCTGTTTGCTTCAATACTAATCTGGGCATCATCAACCGACACGACCATTCCAGCAACACTTGCATGAATATTAGCTCCAAGGCCATTCAGCTCTGCAATCATCTGCCCGCGTAAAACTGAATCGCCTACTTTTACAAGTGGTCTGGAGGGTGCGCCTACATGCTGCCGTAGTGGAAACACATACTTCACCCTATCCCTCCTTCAATATAATAAAATTTAGAAGTATACAAGTTTATCATATTCATCATGTATACTAGACCTGCTCTGAAACTTTAGTTTCAGAGCAGGCGACCTTGAAATGCGATGTTCTAAATCGCCCTTTAAAATGCAATAGTTGAACAAAGTGTGAACTTTGGAAACTGCTGCATTTATGTGCGAAACGCACATATGTTAATAAGCGATGTTTGCGCAATTTAGAACTCGTCGACATGATGCGGCAACGGAGTTATCGCACCATGGCTACTTTCTATAGGGCAGTTCTGAAAACTTTGTTGGATTTTTAGAATTACCCAACGAGTTTTTCATAAGTCTTTATGTATCAGTAACTTATAAAAAACATCGCACATTAAAATAAAGGAAAACCTCAAAAAACTGAATTTTTTCAAGGTCCCCTATAGCTCAGTATACCACAAATAAAAAGATTGTCAATAAAAAAATACTGAAGTTCTGGGCAAGTCTAAATTGCAAGAGGAATTGCCCCAAAAAAGGAATTTTTATGCCGCGTGCT
>JBQNBR010000031.1:0-21639 GCA_052169815.1 Treponema sp. | reverse complement strand
TCAAAAGCCTTTCGGCTTTCTCGCTTCTTGCAGCTTATCCGCCGCCCGTTAGGTGTTGTTTTTATTTGTTATAAGTTTCACAACAGCATCAATAAGTTTCTGATAATTTTTTTCAGACAATTTTGAAATTTTTCGCTCAAAACAAAACTTATTAGCCGCACCAATAAGATGAATTACCGCAACGGAATCTTTAGAGAGCCCTGTTTCTTCTTTCTTAAAGAAAATATTCGGCTCATGCTCAGAAGATACAAGATTTGAGGTAAATGGAATTACAACAACAGTATTCAAATGCTTTATTCCAAGCAGATCATTTTGCATTACAACAGCTGGACGTATCTTTGCCGGAAGACTGCCGACAGGAATTCCAAAATCTATCAGCCATATCTCACCATGTGTCATCTTTCAGTTCCTCCCACATGATGTTCATAGAACTTCGGGAAATGTCATTTTCCATTTCAGAATAATTTTCTTCTCTTTTTTTTGACTTCAAAGCTTCCAGCATTTTTCCCATCAAAATTATTGTCTGATCATACGAAAGAGAAAGAGCCTGTTTTGTAAAATTTTCAAATACTGTATCGACCATAATATACCTCTCTGTCAGATTATAACATATATGTGGTACATTTTCATTATATAAACGGCAATAGGATTAATTTGTTATTCTAACAATCTTATCAATAGTACAATATGGAAGTTCTATATGCAGCTTTACATCATTTGTGGTAAGACAAACATCAAGAATAGTTTCATTTTCTATGTGGTACTTCTAATCTTCCGGTAACGCTTCTTCTATGGTTTCTTTTATAAATGAAACGAGTTCTCTTTTACTGTTTCAGATTTCGTTGGATAAGAAATTTTACCAAGTCCTTCAATATCCGTGATTTTCAATCCGTTTGATAATTTGTACCATTCTTGATTATTCAAATTATCAATATCAAAAGATAAATTTTGCTTGTTGAAAAAAGCATTGCCCCTGTTGCATTGCGTTAAATCTATTCTCTTCCAGCGGGATATCTTTCCCTTTTAAGGAAGACAGGCTATACTGGCCATCAGTTCATATTGATCAAGGCGCTTCCCAAAAGCGGGCGCCTATTTCTAAGAGGAGTTTTTATGAAAGCACACCTACACCGGCTTTTAGCAGCAGCGCAACAAGCTGCTCCGGAAGCTGAGTGGATTGGATTACGCCGGTGTACCCATCATCTTTCGGCGTTTTCCGCCATCGACGGGAAATTCGACCAAGCCTTTGCTCATGATGAAGAAGGGCTCATGCTCGAAGTACTATATAAAGGAACATTCAGCTATGCGGCGACGGCGGACGTCAGCGCGGCTGGTATCGAGAAAGCAGCAAAACGGGCGCTTGCGGCAGCTCAGTCTGCGGCCCCCCACGCGCTTTACTGTTTTGACCGTTCAGTGCGGCCTCAAACACACATCACCTACGCTACCAAGCGGCAAAAGCTCAGCGGCATTCCCGCAGGCGAGACCGTAGACCTCTTATGCAGTATCTGCGCAAACGCTCAAGTTTCCCCGCACATTATACAAACCGCTGCTTCGTGCGAACTGGGAATGACCGAAATAGAGATAGCGTCTACCAACGGTGCGGAGGTGCAGCAAACCATCCATTTCGGCGGCATCAGTATGAATGCCGTTGCCCGGAAAGGAGATATTATCCAGCAGCGGAGTGCAAAAGGGCACTCAGCGCTTACCTATCAGGGCGGCCGCGAGCTCTTTGATCCCGATACGCTGCTTGCACAGGCGCGGAAAGCAGGCAGCGAGGCGGTTGAACTACTGACGGCAGAGCCGTGTCCTGCCGGGAAAAGAACGCTCGTGCTGATGCCCGACCAGATGATGCTGCAAATCCATGAAAGCGTCGGCCATGCGCTGGAAATCGACCGCATACTCGGCGATGAACGCAACTTTGCAGGCGGCAGCTTTATCACTTTGCAGGACGTCGGTAGCTTCCGCTACGGCTCTCCGCTCATGAATATTGTTTTTGATCCTACCATTGCGCAAGAGCTTGCAAGCTACGGCGCCGATGATATCGGCAACACCGCAACGAAGGAATACCTCATAAAAGACGGCATCCTCGTGCGGGCGCTCGGCAGTTTGGAAAGCCAAAAACGCTCAGGTTTAAAGGGAGTTGCAAATCAGCGCGCCTGTTCATGGAACCGCCCGCCTATCGACCGGATGGCCAATATCAACCTGGAGCCGGGCTCAAGCAGCCTCGATTCCATCATCGCTTCAATTGAAAACGGAATTCTCATGTTCTCGAACCGATCATGGTCGATTGACGACTACCGTAATAAATTTCAATTCGGCTGCGAATACGGCAAGCTGATAGAAAACGGCAAACTGACCAAAACAGTCCGCGATCCGAACTATCGGGGCATTTCCCGGTATTTCTGGAATAACCTCTGCGCAGTCGGCGACGAAAGCACCTTCGAAGTTTTCGGCACCCCGAACTGCGGCAAGGGAGAGCCGAACCAAGTGATACGGGTCGGCCATGCAAGCCCCGTATGCGCATTCAGCGATGTTGAAGTATTTGGAGGCGGAAAATGAGCATTGCACAAAACTTTAATTTCAAACAGCATTTTGAAGCCCTCACAGACTTCTTCTTTGATGAATTACTGCCGGAAGAACAGGCTGCGTTAAGCTATAGCGCAGAGGATACCTATTTTCTACGCATGAACCACGCAAAGGTGCGGCAAAACGGATTTGTGCAGCAAGCACACTTGAGCGCAACATTCTACAAAGCGCATAAAACTTACACATTCACGCAGGGTTTAAGCGGTGTGCTTGAACAGGATAAAGAGCTCGTGGCACAGGCACTGGAAAACGCACGCTGCACTGCAGCGCTTTTACCCGACGATCCGTATCAGTCAATCCCCACGGCACAAGACCGGTCGGTAACCGTATATGAAGGTTCCCTATTGCCTCAAAAGCAAATAGAAACAAGCCTATTGGATCCTGCCGCAGACTTGGATTTTGCCGGGCTTTTAGCTCAAGGAACCGTATGCCGCGGCGCTGCCAATACCGCCGGAGCCCGCCATTGGTTTCAAACGGCAACGTTTACGCTTGATTATTCCATCTGGCTGGAAAACGGCAGGGCGGTAAAGGGGCTCTATGCAGGCAGAGAGTGGAAACAGCGCGAGTATGAGCAAAAAATTGCCGATGCACGGCAGGGCTTGAAAATACTTGCACACGAGCCGAAAAAAATTGAACCGGGCAAATACCGTGCGTTTATCACCGCTGATGCTTTAGTTGATATCGTAGCCTTTTTCTCGTGGAACGGCTTCGGCGAGCGGGCAATGCAACAGGGAGAAAGCGCGTACCTTGCATTGAAAGAAGGACGGGAACACTTTTCCCCTTTGATCACCATAGCGCAGGATTTTTCCATCGGTGTAGAACCGGCGTTTAACGGCGAAGGAGAAGCAGCGCCCGAAAAGCTTACCGTTATTGAAAACGGCAAGCTGGTCAATACGCTCGTAAGCTCCCGCTCTGAAAAACAATACGGTACCAAGGCCAACGGCGCCGACCCAAGCGAAACATTCCGTTCTGCCGTTATCGGAGCCGGAAACCTTGCTGAAGCGGATGCGCTCAAAGAGCTGGGGACGGGTATTTACATTTCCAATTTCCACTACCTTAACTGGAGCGATCCTGCAGCCGCCCGTATCACCGGTATGACCCGTTTTGCATGCCTTTGGGTAGAAAACGGCACGGTGATTGCCCCTATTGCCGATATGCGGTGGGACGAATCGCTATACAACATGCTCGGCGCACAGCTCGCGGCTGTTACCAAAGAACGCCACCTGTTTGCCGAAACAGGCACCTACGGCCAACGGTCGGTAGGCGGCTGCTTGCTGCCGGGAATTCTGGTAAAGGACTTTAACTGTACGCTGTAAGCTAAAGCGGTACGCGCATAGTGAGGGAAGCATCCTTTGTGCGCCTTTACTATGTGCGTTACGCCGCTTGAGCATGCGCAAGCGCTGCAAGCTAGGAAATGCGTACCGCAGCCTGCACAAGTACCAAAAGCCTAATCTTCAAGCATGATATTCAATATCACCTTATCCGTTTCGCGCATGCCTTTTGCGGCCATAGTACCAACCCCGGCGATGGTTTGTTCAATATTTTGTTTGACAATGCCGTCTCCGCCCTGAAACACCCGGCCTTCTAATGCCAAGTAGGAGGCATTGATGGCTGCATCCACTGAAGCGGCGATTTTTGCGGCGCAGGAGGGTTTAGCCCCGTCGCATATAATGCCGGAAATGACGGCAAGCGTATTAGTAATGGTATCGCACACCTGCGTATAGTTCCCGCCTGAAAGGTAGGTTATCGCCGCGCCGCTTCCGCATGCAGCGCTGACTGCACCGCAATACGCTGAAAGCCTGCCTATCTTGGTTTTTTGATGTATGGCAAGGAGATTGCTCACCAGTAAACCGCGCAGCAGTTTTTCATGCGTGAGCTTTTTTTCTTGCGCAAACACAATGACCGGAAGCGAAGCGGTAATGCCCTGATTTCCGCTGCCCGAATTGGTAACTACCGGAAGCGTACAGCCGCTCATACGGGCATCTGAACCGGCGGCAGCCGCGGCTTGTGCACGGACTTTAAACGTTACCGCATGATCCCGTTCTGCTGCGGCCAAAAGGTTTGCTCCCGCATTAATGCCGTAGGTATGCTCCATGCCTTCCTGCGCAATACGGGTGTTATAATCTATTTGCCGTTCAAGCACGTGCTGCACTGCGTCAAGAGGGACCGTATCGGCAAAGATAAGAATTTTTTCTACCGAAAGCACCGACCTATCGGTAAGTGCCGCATTGGCGCTTTCAACATCAAAAGGAACTGCATACACAATCTGCCCATTTTTAAGCGCTTGTACGATATTAGTATGCTGATGGATAATTTCAACTGAAACGGTATCGGCTCCTTTATCCAGTTCTACAATAAAATGCAGTGAGGCGGGACTATTGAGCAGTTCAATCGTACAGGGGACGGTGTTCAAAAAATCCTTTGCACGGGCTATATCCGCTTCGGTAATACCGCTTAATACTTCAAGTTTTTGATCGGGGTCGCCTCCGATAATGCCGATCGCTACGGCCGCTGCAATCCCCGTCATATTACCCGAGTTAGGCACAATCACGCTTTTCACGTTCTTAATCATATTCCCGCTGCTTTTGACGCGCACCCGCTCCGGTATGCCGTCTAACAGAGCGCGGGCATAGGCCCCTGCATACGCGATAGCGATTGGCTCTGTACAGCCAAGCGCCGGAACCAGCTCTTCTTCTAAAATAGCAATAATGTGTGCATAGTCAGATTTACTCAGCGCTGCCATATCCGTTTTTTACACTCCCGTCCGGTTTATAAAACATACCGCGCAAAATGAGCGCAAGTGCCCCGTCTCCTGTTACATTACAAGCAGTACCAAAGCTGTCCTGTAAAGCAAAAATAGCAATAAGAAGGCCCGTACCCGTTTCGTTAAAGCCAAGAATACTGATAACAATCCCTAAGGAAGCCATAACCGTTCCTCCCGGTACGCCGGGAGCCCCCACTGCAAAAACACCGAACAGTATCGAAAACAGAATCATCGTACCGATAGAAGGCACCGCCCCATACAGCATTTGGGCAATCGCCATGGCAAAAAAGGTTTCGGTAAGAACGGAGCCGCATAGATGGGTAGTAGCCCCAAGCGGAATAGCAAAGTCCGTTACAGCCGCCGGCAATACGCTTGACTTATGCGCACATCGGAGGGCAACCGGTAAGGTTGCAGCGCTCGACATCGTTCCAACCGCAGTTGCATAGGCAGGCCCGTAGTGCTTAACCACTTCTAAGGGATTCATCTTGGAAACAATACCGCCTATTGTATAAAGCAGCGTAAGCCATATCATGTGCCCAATAAGCACAATGATGATAATTTTTAAAAACACCGGCAGCTGCAGGGTTAAACTGCCGCTGTATGCTAATTCAGCAAACGTGGTTGCAATAAAAAACGGCAGCAACGGAACGACAATTCTATTTACGATTTCCAGCACCATTGACTGGAATTCGATGAGTAGCTTTTCTACCGTTTGAGCTTTTGTCCAAATCACCGCTATCCCCGTAAAAATAGCCAGTATAAGAGCGGTCATAACCGGCATGACCGGCTGGATATTAAGCGAAAACGCCGTTGAGGGAATCGCTACAAGGTCTGTAACGTTCGACGGCACATGCAAATACGGAATAAGGATATAACCTGCTGCCGTTGAAAAAAGCGATGCCCCCACTGCTGAAAGATACGATATACTGAGAAAACTTGCGAGCATTTTGCCTGCATTCGCTTTTAAACCGCAAATAGCCGGCGCAATAAAGCCGAAGATAACCAACGGCACAACAAAAAAGATAATAGAACCAAGCAGCTTCTTTATAGTAGCAATAACTCCCATCACCGATGGGGAAACGACGCGGCCTAATACAATGCCGATAACAATACCCAGCGCAAGCTGCGGTAACAATCCAATGTGAAAACCCTCTTTTTTTGGCATACTGTAAATGATCTCCTTTTATTCGGTGAAAAAGATACATACTCTCAATGCACTTTTAAAGTGTACACCTGAATTTCAGCACTGTCAAATAGGACAAGCAGCATACCCAGGGCTTCTAGCTGTGAAAATAATACTGGAGGCCTGTCTAGGCTAACAGACACAAACTGACATCATATCACCCGCCCTGTCTAGCCGGTTTGCTTTCAGCAAACTGCTAGACAGGCTTTACCCGCAAGTGTGATACTCTGACAGGCTCAAGAGGGGTTCCTATGATGCCATTTGTGTCTTTCTTTTACTACACACAACTGGGCATCTTCTAAAAACCTTGTTGGATTTTTAGAAGATGCCTCATCAGCACAGCTGATAACGAGTTTTTCATAAGTCTTTATATATTAATGACCATCAGTACCGCAATGGATGGCGGTGGTTCTGGCAGCAACAAGTTTTCGTAAGAAAACTTGAAGACAAAAACGGTACAAGGACGTACCGTTTTTATTGCAACATCGCAAAAGGAATCTAAGGAAAACCTCTAAAAACTTCAGTTTTTAGAGGTTCCCAACTGTTTTAGTATCTGCTCATGCTGAGAACTTATATCCAAGAATTGACAAGGTTGTCAGAATGCACTAGTGTGTTATTCATCTTTTGTAAATTGAAAGTAAAGATGACCCGAAAAATTACAAGGCTATGAGTGAAAGTATTAAGGAAAACATTGTCCGCATCAACGAAAGAATACAAGCCGCTTGCAAAAAAGCAGGGCGCCGGAGCGAAGAGGTAAGCCTATTGCTTGCCACCAAGACGGTTGAGCCTGCGCGCATTATCGAGGCCTTTGCATGCGGCTGCACGCTCATCGGCGAAAACAAGGTGCAAGAGCTCAAGGAAAAATACAGCGCGCTTGCTGCAGTGCCGCACACTACTCATTTTATCGGCCATCTACAGTCAAATAAAGTAAAAGAGGTGATCAAATACGTGCAATGTGTTCAATCGGTTGATAGACTTGACGTCGCACAAAAATTAGAGCAGCACGCAGCGCAAAGCGGCCGTTTGCTGGAAGTTTTAATCGAGGTAAACACCTCAGGCGAACCGAGCAAATACGGCTGCACACCGCAGGAAGCGCTACCGCTTGCCAAAGCGGTAGCAGCACTTACGCACCTACGGGTACAGGGGCTTATGACCATCGGAGCACTCTCGGAGGATGCCGAAAAGGTGCGCGCTTGCTTCCGATGCCTTAAACAGCTGCAGCTTGAAATCCAAAATGAAGCGCTTCTATCGGTGCCGGTACTGTCGATGGGCATGTCGGACGATATGGAAATTGCTATCGAAGAAGGCTCCACCCTCGTACGGGTAGGCACTGCGGCTTTCGGCAGCCGCACGTATCCTATTCAGCAAACCGCCGGCGCAGAAACACTGTAATACCAACTATGAAAAAAAATTCTCGGTTTATCTTTTTTTTACTATACGGCATCTACTGCGCAAGTTTCGGCTTTACCGACGGCCTCATATACACAAAGCCCCAAACGGCAAGCCTTGATATCGACCTATCGAAGGTAGCCGTTATTATCGCCCCCTTCGACGGATCGAGCATCGCCTATCGGTATGAAGCGGCGCGGGGCAAAAAGCCTTCATGTATAGAAACCTACCGCACTTTACGCATACGCGCCATGACACCGGCTGAAGGCACGCTCTATCTGTTTATCCCTAAAAAGCACGTGCTCGAAAGCTGTACCATTCACATCAACGGCGCAGCGCTCACCATCGAAGGCCTGCAAGCAGCCCACGTGCTCATTACTGCGAACGGCGGCAGCGTTACGCTCACACAATCGGCAATAAAGAGCGCCGTGCTCACCGTTGCCCGAAGCACCCTCGCCTTAGACCTGCGCATTCTCGGCTCCTGTGCGCTTTCGATGAGCGCAAGCACCGCCGACATCGCTTTTGAAGGAACCGCCGATCAGTATCACCTCGACTACATGCACAGCAACAGCAGCTTCACTATCGATTCAACGCAATATCCACAGAGCCCCGGCGAATACGGCAATCCCAAAAGCAAGCGGCGGCTCATCATTTCCGCAGGGTCTTCACAGGCTGCGGTACGCTTTATCCCCCAAGAGAAATAGACCTGTTCGATACTGCGTTGTCGAACCAGGTCGAATATCGCATTTCAAGGTACCCTGTTCAGAAACGGAAGTTTCCGCACCAGGTTTAATCCGAAAAAAGCGGAACAGACTACAAAATTTTACCCTAAAGCACCTTCAAATCACACGCAATCTACTTGACTCACATAAAAAAATAGCTGATGATAAGCTCGTCATAAACGTGAAGGAAAAGCAGTGATTAGCTTTAAAAATAATCAGGTTTCCTCGTATTTTGTACAAAAAAAGGAGGTCCGTAGCATGCGGCACAACGTATTACTATCCATCGTAGGGGTAGGATTATTATCCAGTGCGTTTTTATATGCACAAACAAACTCAGGGCAGTCTTCCAATAACAACATCATTACCGTTGAAGAAGCGTACTTAAATTCCATCGAAGCAGTTATGATTAACGAAATGATCACTGCAGAAGGCCGTGATTCAAAGCAGGTTGCACTGCAGTATATCGAAGAAGCAGTGAACAATGGACGCATTACCGATGATATACAGAAAGCGCTCGGCTCTTTAGCGATGACAGGCCTTTCAACCGTGGTACGTGAAGACGGCCGCGCACTCAATAACTTTCCTGAAATCAGGCGGAAAGCGTGCGAGCTCCTTGGAAAAGTAAAAACGGAAAAGGCTAAAGAAACATTGGTAGCGGTTTTATACACTGATAATGAATCGTCGGTTATCGGCTCAGCGATACAATCATTGAGCGACATCGGCATAAACAACAATGATGAAGTTTCTGACATGATTAACTGGATCGGCAGAAAATTTGACACTGTCAATCCTACCAGCTCTCTTGCGCTTGAAATTTTAAATGCATTTGAGAAAATGGCGCCTTCCATTAATAACAAACGCAATATGTTTGAAACTATTATGCGCATATCGAACAACTATGCGTACATCGCACCGGTACGGGCCAAAGCCAAAGAGCTTATGGTAAAGATAACCAACGAAAACAAAAAATAATCGATAGCGGACCCGCAGCATTAATTTTACGATGACCTCTAAAAACCTTCCTTACGTTTTTAGAGGTCCTCTATATGTATGGAAACTATTACCCTCGCGTCAACCTCTCCGCAACGGCAAGCAATTCTAAATCAACTACACATTCCTTTTATTGTAGCGGCTCCTCAAACGGAGGAATTATTTGACACCAACCTTTCCGCCCAACAGAATGTAGAACAGATCGCCCTGGGCAAAGCAAGAGCAGCAGTCAACATGCTGACAAGACCGGCTACACGGTATCTGATTGCTGCCGATACCCTCGTGTTTTTGCATGACCAGCCGATAGGCAAACCGCCGAGCGCTTACGAAGCGCGAAAGCTCCTGCAAGCATATGCAAACACAGCGCACACCGTCATCAGTGCCATTTGCTGCTACACCGCAGAACAGCAGCGATTTTCCACTATCACGAGCTTTTCCCGCGTCTTTTTCAAACCGCTTACCAACCACGAAATTGACTGGTACCTCACCTTGGGAGAGTGGCAGAATGCCGCAGGAGGCTATCGGATACAGGGAGCTGCCGCTTGCTTTATCTCGCATATCGAAGGTTCGTACAGCGGTATCATGGGCTTGCCTATTTATGAATTGTATGCTATTTTAACGCAAGAAGGCTATCATTTTAATTCGTAGCTTTAAAGAAGATGATGAACGCCTACAAATGGTGAGCAGCGCATACGAAAGCCCTGCAATCCAAACCTCCTAGCAGCGCAAGCCCTGCTTGTATGCTAGAGAAACAGAGAAGGATGAGCAATTAGCTCGTAAGGAGTATCCCATGGCAGTAGTAACCATGAAAAATCTACTTGAGTCCGGCGTACATTTCGGGCATCAAGTAAAACGATGGGATCCGCGGATGAAAAAATATATCTTTGCGGAGCGGAATGGTATCCACATTATCGATTTACAACGAACAATCACAGCACTTCGTGAGGCCTATGATGCAGTGCGCAAGACCACTGCGGCAGGTAAAGCGGTTTTATTTGTCGGCACCAAAAAACAAGCACAACAAACCATTCTAAAAGAAGCAGAACGATGCGGTATGTTCTACGTGAATAATCGCTGGTTGGGTGGTATGCTCACCAATTTTGCAACCATTAAAAAGAGCCTTGCCCGCCTCAAGAAAATTGAAAAAATGGAAAACGACGGCATATTTAACAGCCTCACCAAAAAAGAAGTTGTTACCTTGCAAAAGGAAAAAGCCAAACTCGAAAAGAACCTCGGCGGCATCAAAGAAATGAAAGAGCTGCCCGGCATCATCTTTATTATCGATACCAGAAAAGAAACGATCGCTATTAGCGAAGCGCAAAAAATGGGCATTCCCATTGTGGCAATTGTAGATACCAACTGCAATCCTGAAGGGATCGACTATCCCATCCCCGGTAACGACGATGCCATCCGATCTATTTCGCTGTTTACACAAATTATTGCCAATGCAGTCATCGAAGCTGATAATGGAAACGGCTTGAAAATCATCGAAAACCTCCAAGACGGCGAAGAAGAATTCACCGACACGCATATTGATCCTTATCAAGACCGTGAAGACGAAGAAATCACTGACTATTCAAACTATACACCGTCCGAAAAACCGGTTGAAGCTGAAGAGGCAGATGACAGCAGCAATTTCATCGATGAAGATGAGCTGTATGACAACAAATAGGACGGCCGTCCCGTATTAAGGAGTATAAACTATGGAAATCAAAGCATCTGATGTAAAAGCACTCCGTGAAAAGACCGGCGCCGGCATGATGGAATGCAAAAAAGCGCTGCAAGAATGCGGCGGAGACGCAAAAGAAGCGGAAAAATATTTAAAAGAAAAAGGACTCGCAGCGGTTGAAAAGCGTTCAGGCAGGGCTACCAGCGAAGGTATTATTGTGATCAAAGCAGATGAGCACAAAGCGGTAATAGCAGAATTAACATGCGAAACCGATTTTGTTGCAAAAAATGCCGATTTCATTGCGGTAGGAGACACCATCGTAAAAACAGCCTTCGAAAAAGGGTATACCGGTATTCAAGACGATCTAACTGCCATGATACTCGAACTTGCTACCCGTGTGCGGGAAAACATGAGCCTTAAACGGCTTGAAGCAGTAAACGCAGAGGATTCTGAATATATTGCAACGTATATCCACTCAGATAAAAAAACAGGCGTTATTGTGGTGCTAAAAGCCGATAAGTCTGAAATTTTCAGCAATAAACAGTTTAAAGATTTTGCCTACGATTGCTGTCTGCACGTTGCGGCATTCACCCCGCTGTACACAAAAAAAGAAGAGGTAGCTCAAAGCTATATTGATGAGCAGCTTGAAGTGTTTAAAGCGCAAACAGCCAGCCTTGATAAGCCAGAAAAAGTAAAAGAAGGCATCATCAAGGGCAAGCTCAACAAGCATCTTGCTGAAATTTGCTTTTTGGAGCAAGCGTTTGTAAAGGATGACAAAATGTCCGTACAGGCAAAAATGAACGAACTCTCCAAACAGCTTGGAGGAACTATCAGCCTTTCCCGGCTGGTGCTCTATCAGCTTGGACAATAAGGCAGCTCCTGCTTTAAGTATGCTTCCGATTGTGCGGCGGAGGTACTTACTATTCCACGCCGTACAGTGCGGAGCCTTGTAACTTTATTACATAGAGGAACAATATGAGTGATATTCATAGTACATATGAAGATAAAATGAATAAATCAATTGCAGCGCTGAAAGATGAATTTAACAGCCTGCGGACAGGCAGAGCCTCCGCGTCTCTTTTTGAAAAGATACGGGTAGACTGCTACGGAGAATTAACACCTTTAAATCAGCTTGCAAGCATTTCCATCCCCGAAGCCCGTTTAGTAATTATTCAGCCGTGGGACAAATCGCTTTTAGGCGACATTGAAAAAGCCATCTTAAAGTCAGAACTATCGCTCAACCCTGCAAATGATGGAAAAATTATCCGTATCGCTATTCCGCCGCTCACGGAGGAACGCCGGAAAGAACTTGCCAAACAAGCCAAAACCCTTGCCGAACAGTGCAGAGTTGCCATCAGAAATATCCGCCGCGACGGGATTGACGAAGCCAAAAAAATGCAGAAGGAAGGCACGCTTAGTGAGGATGCGCTCAAGGCAGCAGAAGAAAAATTCCAAAAGGCAACGGATGCGCATATTACCAACATAAATAAAATACTTGCAGAGAAAGAAAAAGAAATTTTGGAAGGCTAATGATATTACAGCATATCGCCGTAATTATGGACGGCAATGGGCGATGGGCGCAGAAACAAGGCTTAACACGGACACAAGGACATAAAGAAGGGCTCAAAACAGTTAAACGCGTTGTTACCGTTGTTTCACAGCTGCAGATACCCTATATAACGCTTTATGTATTTTCAACTGAAAACTGGAAACGAACAGCTGAAGAAGTCGGTTTTCTGATGAAGCTCATTAAAACCCATTTATATGCTGAGTTAAACTTTTATGCAGAGCATAATCTTAGATTAAAGCACATTGGAGACCTTGAAGGCCTCCCGCAAGATGTACAAACAGAGATTATGAAAACAGTAGCGGTTACACAGCACAATACCGGCACCACCGTACAGCTTGCTATCAACTACGGCGGGAAAAACGAAATTATCCGGGCAATCCAAAAAATTGACATACACGATAGTAAAAATCTTACTGAAGAATCATTTGAAGCCTTGCTTGATACAAAAGCAAGCCCGCCTGTTGACCTTGTTATCCGTACCGGCGGAGAAAAACGTTTAAGTAATTTTTTGCTCTGGCAAGCTGCCTATGCCGAATGGTATTTTACCGATGTTCTATGGCCTGATTTTAGTCCTGAACACCTACAACAAGCACTGGCAGCCTATGCAGCACGGGAACGACGATTTGGAGCACTTACATGAAAAAAATCATTAACCGGTTGATTCTCTTTTTTATCGGCCTTCCTATTATATTGAGTTTTGTTTATTTTTTCCCACACGCTCATTTTCTCCTCCTGCATTGCATCATGGTTGCTGTTACTGTAATCAGCGTGATTGAAATCTATCCCATGCTTAAAACGCAGCTTGCTGTTTATCCGCTGCCGCTGATGCTGGTTGTCAGCCTCATCATGCCTGTTGCAGCGTATCTGAATAGCTTTACGCTGTTTGCACAGGTTGATTTTTTATTTACCATTGCACTCGCGTGCTTTGTATTGTTTAGCATCGAAGTTGGGTACTCTTTTGTATTACCGCTTACTAAAAGCATCCAGCGCACGGCTGCCGCAGTACTTATTTTTATATATCCGGGTGTATTGCTTTCGTTTGTTTCTCCTATGACCCAATGGCCGTATGCTTCTCAAATCATCACCGTTTTTTTATTCATCGTTTTTATCTGCGATTCTGCCGCATGGCTTTTCGGTACGCTTTTTGGAAAAAACAACCGCGGATTTGTTCCTGCAAGCCCTAACAAAAGCATCGCCGGTTTTATCGGCGGCGTACTTGCCTCACTTGCGGCGGGCATACTCGCTTACTACCTCTTTCCTCAATCATTCGGTACCAGTTTATCAGGCAGCATCCTCGTTGGGGTATTGACTGCCTTTGCAGCTATAATAGGCGATCTCGTAGAATCCGTGATCAAACGTTCAGCTCAGGTAAAAGATTCAGGGGCTATTATACTCGGGCGGGGCGGCATCATGGACAGTATTGATTCAATTATCACCGCAGCGCCGATTTTTTATGTGTGCTACCGGCTTAATTTTGGTACACTGTTATGACAAAAAAACAAGTACTCGTACTCGGTGCAAGCGGTACCATCGGGAAAAAAACTATCGATATTATCCGTCATCATCCTGAGCTTTTTTCGTTAGCGGGGGTATCGGTTCACTCCAACACCGCAGAGCTTGAAAAACTAAAAGCAGAATTCGGTTTTAAGCATTTCGCAATTACCAACCCCGCTTTAGCAGCAGCCTATCCGCCGCCCCATAACGACCTGCAGCATTGCATCGCCAACACACCAGCAGACGTGGTGATCAACGGTATTGCAGGAGCAGCAGGCTTACCGGCATCTTTGCATGCGCTTGCTTCGCATCCAGTACTCGGCCTTGCCAACAAAGAAAGTATCGTTATGGCGGGTGATTTACTCTATGCCGAAGCCCAAAAGCACGGAGCAGTCATTGTTCCCGTTGATTCAGAGCACTCCGCACTCTATCACCTGATCAAAGCGCACGGAAAAGCCAACATCGCGCAGCTCATTCTTACCGCTTCAGGCGGGCCGTTTAGAACATGGAGCGCTGAAAAGCTTAAAACAGTGCGCCTTGCTGACGCCTTGCAGCATCCGACATGGGCAATGGGGCAGAAAATCACCATTGATTCTGCAAGTCTTGCAAACAAAGCGCTGGAGGTAATCGAAGCAGCTATCCTTTTTGATATGCCGGTACACCGCATCACGGTTACCATACACCCCACCAGTGTGGTGCATTCTCTCGTACAGCTGACCAGCGGCGAAACGTACGCGCAGCTTTCTCCACCTGATATGCGCAATCCTATTTTTGCTGCGCTCACCTATCCCGACCTTCCGCCGGCTTATCTACAGCCGCTTGATTTTACGCAGGCCTTGGATCTGCATTTTGAACCGCCACGTACAGAAGCTTTTCCTCTTTTAACACTCGGCTTTTTTACTGCACAGAAAAAGGCAGCGTATCCGATAGCGTTTAATGCAGCCAACGAGCAAGCTGTCGCGGCGTTCCTGAACGGCAGGGTACAGTTTATTCACCTTGCAGACATCACTCGCTCGGTATTGCAACACGACTGGAGTACGACGCCGCAAGACCTTGCAGCAATCATGCAGGCTGACCGTCAAGCTCGTACCTATGCGGAGGCATATATTAACAGCATAGGCACACAGCCTGCCGGTGCGCAGGCCTCACACACTCTGTATAAGGAACACCCATGATTTCTATCATGATCGGCTTATTAGTACTCGGTATCGTCGTTTTTATTCATGAATTGGGGCACTTCATCGCTGCTAAACTGTCCGGCGTTGAGGTAGAATCATTTTCAGTAGGCTGGGGACCAGTACTCCTCAAGAAAAAACGAGGTACGACAGAATATCGGCTATCTGCCATCCCGATCGGCGGCTATTGCGGCATGAAAGGCGAGCAAGCGTTTAAACATGCTATTGAAACCAAAGAAGCTACAATACCCTACGAAGAAAAAAGTTTTTATAGCGTACATCCATTCAAAAGAATTATCATCGCTTTTGCAGGGCCTTTTGCCAATTTACTTTTAACGGTTATTGCGCTTGCCTTTACCAGTGCACTCGGCTCAACCTACTACACCGCTGATAACCGCATTGTCCCTGCCTATCTTTTCGATGATACCGATAACTCGCCGGCGAAAGAAGCGCACCTACAACTCGGTGACCGAATTGTACAAATAAATAACAAGCCGGTTACCACGTTTGCCGATATACAAAAGGGGATAACAACTCATCCTGATGAGACGCTTACCCTCACTATCGAACGGAATGGGCAACATATTATTGAACATATCCGGCCGGTTTTGAATAAAAAAAACGGTACCGGGCAAATCGGCATCTATTATTATATTCCCCTCGACGTAGCAGCGGTAAAAAAAGATTCTGCGGCAGCTCTTGCCGGTATACAGCCCGAAGATCATATTGCAGCGGTAAACGGTCAACCAATAGAGCATCTTGTTGCCCTGCAATATTTTTTTCAAAACTACACAGAAAAAACAGCCCTTTTTCAGGTAATACGTAACGGTGCCCCTTTACAGATTACCATTGCACTTGTCCGCACTGAACACCATACGGTCGACCTTGGCATAGATTGGAAAATCATCACCGTAACTGAAGCAGGAGCCGGTTTCTTTCAAAGTATATACAAAGGTATCACGCGAACCGGTAACCTCATATACCTTACACTCAAGAGTTTCACTTTGCTCTTTAAGGGGATCCCGCTTACCGAAGCAGTCGCAGGCCCAGTACGGATCAGTGTTATGATCGGCAGTATTGCACAGACAAGCTTTCAAGACAACATAAAAGAAGGTTTTTCCAACCTTGCAGAATTCGTTGCCGTTATTTGTGTCTCACTCTTTTTAATGAATATCTTGCCCATCCCGGTATTGGACGGAGGGCTCATCCTTTTTGCCTCTATCGAATGGCTCAGCCATAAAAAAATACCACCGCGTGTTTTGTATTACGTACAATTCATCGGTATTGCTTTTATCGCTCTTTTGTTTATGATTGCACTATGGACAGATGTGCTTTTTATACTGCGATAAAAACCTGGCGAGGAAACTTCCGTTTCGGAACAGGTTACCTTGAAATGCAAGGAGAAAAACTATGATGCGAACATACCCCGCTGTGTCTTTCTTTTTAGGATTACTACTTTTCACTGCTTTTCCTGTGTTTTCTGAACAAAAAGCGGATGCCCAGCACGCTGCTGCATCGAGCGAAGCACATGCCACCGCAGCTTCCAATCAAGCCTTTGACGAAGGGGAGCACACCACTGCACATGATACGGATATTTTGCTGCAAGCTTCACCGGCAATAGATGAAAGCACCACCCCAGCAGAGCAAGACGACAGCCATACAGCGCAGATGGCTCCCTCATACCGCTACCATGTGTTTGAAGGGGGCGTATCTGCAATTACCGACTCAGAAGTAGTCCATTCATTCTTTGCCGCTGGCAACGACGGATTTATCACCCGCTATACGCACAGCGAACTCAAACCGGAAACCTACCAAATCACCAATATGCCGATAAAATTCATTGCAGCGCATCCTAAAAAAAACTATCTTGCCGTCTATGCCACCGATGAATTCAGTACGCATATTATTTCAATATGGGATTGGACACAAAAAAAAGCAATATACACTCAACGGTTCACGAGCGCAGTGCTTTCGCTTGCATGGTCTGCAAAAGGAACGTATCTTTTTATCGGAACCGCCTCCTTGGAAGGCATCACGGTGCTCGACACTGCGGGGCACCCCAAGCACATCTATCCAAACCCGCCTGGTATTGTGCTTTTGGCAGCAACTGGGCCGAATGAAAAAAATATCGTGACATACGGGGAAACGGGGCGGCTCGTTTATGCCAACATCGCAAAGGCGAATATTATCACCCAATACACTACTGAAAACCACTTGCAGACACCTGAGCTTATTAAAAACTACACACACCTTGTCGGCTATAAAGACGGCAACGTTTTTGTCATTAAAGCAACATCAGGAGAAGTCGTCAAACAATACCCTGCACGCTCTGCTATATTCGCCGGACAGCTTAAAGACACCCTACCCGTATGGATTGAACGCGGCAATGACATTACCACATGGCAGCTCTGCCAGGGAGAACAGAAAAGCGATCCGTTCACTTTGCCCAACCATAGCACCATAACCGCTGCGCGACATGGCGCTGCCGGTATCATTATCGGAACCAACGATGGCAGATTATATCGGCTCCATCAATCCAACACTTCGCACACTACCCTGGCCCCCTTAACGCCTGAACTTCACACCAAAATAGTAGACATATGCACTAAGGATTCTACCGTGTATGTGCTTACCCAAAAAGCCTTGTACATGTTGGACAAAAACAGTCAAACACCCCACTTCTACGCTGAAAATCCTCAAGCAAACCACTGCATCCCCTATCAAAACGGCTTTTTACTTTGGACAAACACGAGAGCAGCACCCCTTTATTATGTAGAAAAAGACGCAGAACCGCTCGTACTCTACCACGCAAAAGAAGCGCTTAATTCCGTTTCAGTGCATGATCAGACCATCGCACTCGCCCATACATTTAGCGGACTGCGGCTCATCAATGGCACAAATAAGCACCAGCACTTTGTATATCATGCAACCGGCTTACAAGAAGCGCTGCAAATCAACGAAGAACTCGTCCTTATTGCAAAAAGCGCAACCGATAGCACAGGCTACCCTTTATTGCTTATCAATATTCATACAGGAGAAACTATCCCTATCAAAGTTGCAGGAGACCTCGCCTTTGCGTTGACTGCACATCCGCACAACAAAAACGACATAGCCTGTATTCGGCTCCGTTCAGAAGGGCATACCGCCACAGAACTGGTCAGCTTGCACATTGACACTGGATCCACTGCGGACACAACCTTTCAAACGCTGTTATCGTATGATGATGAAAATTTGCATGCCTTTATCCACAAAACGGCACAACATATTATTACAAATCTTGGAAACAGCGCTTTAACGGCTTATGACAATAGTCATAAACAACGCCGCCTCCTTAAGCGGGACTATGCACTCCCACAAAAAGCGGTAAGCACTGATGAACATATCGTAAGTTTAAACTATGATAGCTCCCTTTCGTGGTTCAATAAAAAAGACCTGCAGTTGATACAAACAACGCACATTCATTTCGATGAATAAAATAGAGCTTGGAAATTTTGAACGTATTTTAATTGGGAACCTCGAAAAACTCAAGCCTATCGGCTTGTTCTGTAAGGAAATAATTATCATATCCGCTAACGCGGATTGCGAAACAGTTTTTCGAGGTGAGCTTTGCTCACCGGTTTTCCTTAGATTTATTTGTATCTTCAAGTTTTCTTACGAAAACTTGTTGTTGCTAAAACTTCCGCCATCCGTGGCAATGTTTAAGCGGTATAGCCGCTTAAACTTGCAAGTTTTGCAAAAGACAAAAGTTTTATCTTTTGCAAAACGTTGGTACTGATAGTCATTATTGTATAAAGACTTATGAAAAACTCGTTATCAGCTTTGCTGATGTTCAGCTTTGCTGATGAGGCATCTTCTAAAAATCCAACAAGGTTTTTAGAGGTGCCCTAAAGTCTTTTTCCCGTTTCACAAAAAAATCATACAAGAGCTATGTACATAAGTCAAGTAATCAAAATTAAGCGACACTATGTGAGTAGGACACTTCTAAAAATCCCTTAAAAAGAATAAGAAAAAATGATAAAGTTAAGACATGAAAGAAAGAAGACTATTTGACGAAGAAAAGCGGCTGAAAATATTGAGTAAGCTCAGAGACATTTTTCAAAAACGGAACTTGCGGGAGATTATACATGATTAGATTTGATGAAATTACAAACAAGAATATTTGGAAGGTTTGTGCATTGGAACCGTATAAAGAGCAAAAAGATTTCGTCGCGGAAAACATACAGAGTTTGGCGGAAGCATATGCAACGAGAAACGAAGGGAATAATGCTTTACCACTTGCAGTATATGATGATGACACACTGATTGGATTTGTTATGATCGGTAAAGGAACCGTTGGTAACGAAGAAGAGAGTTCTTTGATCAAGGAGAACTACAGCCTGTGGAGACTGATGATCGATAAGAAATATCAGGGGCGCGGTCGGGGAAAGCAGACACTTGATGCTGTGATTAGTTTGATCCGTACATTTCCATTTGGCGAGGCACAAAAGGTATGGCTGTCGTATGAACCGGAAAACATCCAAGCAAGAGCAATGTACCGTAAGTACGGTTTTTCCGAAAACGGAGAAATGTGTGGCAATGAAATCGTAGCCGTGTACGATTTATAAATCTGATAGCCCTTTATCACGGCGCGGCATGTGAGCATTACCCCTCGCGAATAATCTACTGCACTACAACCGCGCGCGTGGCGGTTTTGTCAACAAGCCGCTTTATTTCTTACCCGCCTGCACCAAAGTTACGATTGACGTTACGATAATATCGTCGGTTGAACAGCCGCGCGATAAATCTGATAATGGTTTAGCGAAACCTTGCATAAACGGCCCGTACGCTTCTGCTTTTGCAAAGCGCTGCACTAATTTATAGCCGATATTCGCCGAACCAAGATCGGGGAATATCAAGGTATTCACTTTGTCGCGGATGGGGCTCCCAGGCGCCTTTCTATCGGTTACCTCAGGAATGAGGGCAGCATCGAGCTGCATTTCACCGTCATAACAAAAATCTACTTTCCGCTCATCTAGTAATTTAACCGCATTACGGACCCGCAAGATGTTTTCGTCTTTATCGCCACCTGAACCTTTCGTTGAAAATGACAAAAGTGCCACAACTGGTTCGGTTTCTATAAAGGCGCGGCAACTTTCCGCTGCAGCCGTTGCGATATCGGCTAATTGTTCAGTCGTCGGAGTAGGGATAACCGCTGAATCTGCAAAAATAAGCATACCATTAGTGCCCCATTCCGTGCTCTTGGTGTCTACAATAAAACAGGAGGAAGCGTTCCTTACCCCTTCCTTTACACCAACAATCGTAAGCCCCGCGCGCAATACATTTGCAGTAGTATTTTCGGCACCGGCAACCATAGCATCCGCTTTTTCCTTAACCAGCATCATTGCTGCAAACCGTAAAGGATCCATGATATCTTTTTTTGCCTGTTCAAGCGTAAGACCTTTAGCCTTCCGCTTTTCGTATAGCGCTTGGGCAAAATCCTCTGTCCATTCAGAGTGGTCCGGATCAATAATGGTAAATCCCCCGATCGGCACCCCTAATTTTTTACACGCACCTTCTACTTCCGCTGTATTTCCCACTAAAAACACTGCGGCTGCTATTTGCATATCAGCGAGCGCGCGGGCAGCTCGTAACGTACGCTCATCCGTCGATTCCGGCAAGACCAAACGATTTTGATATTCCCTTGCCCTGTTTTTCATGACATCAACAAATCTCATAATATACCTCCCTACGTATTCGTACTAAATCTGTTCTGAAACTTCCGTTTCAGAACAGGTTACCTTGAAATGCGATATTATGCTGAACAATGTTATACATTGTTCAGCAGCGATTTTGAACTCGTAAACCTGTTCAAAAATAGAGTTATCGATCGGGTCTACTATACTGTTTTAATTAGAGCTGTGCAAGTTAACCTTTGGGTAACAGGAGTACAAATTTATTCTTTACACACGAAAACATCCAAAAACTGTTTTGCAATCCGCGTTAACGGATATGATAATCATTTTTTACAGAACAGGCACCAGCCCCTGAGCTAAGTTTTTAGAAATGCCAGGGAAATCAATTTTTGTCTAAAAGCGGTAATAAGTCGTAAGGATTCATAAGA
>JBQNBR010000030.1:0-22128 GCA_052169815.1 Treponema sp. | reverse complement strand
ATCTCCGGCGTGACAGGCCAGCGCGATAACCAGCTTCGCTACGCCCCCGTAATGATTTTTCTACTATAGCCAATACTCAACAAAAAGTCAAGTCATTTCAAGTCTTTTTCATCATAAACGATAAAAAAGACTTTCTTTTCAGCTTAGTGCTCCAGTGTAAAGAGCTGTTCCCAACTTTCCCGAGGAGCATAGCGAACAATATGAATACCGGTGATACTAGTTTTAATCAGTTCAGGCGCTCTATGAGTTTCGTGCGGGTAAAATACGCGGACTATGGGACAACGCGGATCATCAGGATTGCTATCAGCAACTTGCGCAATATTCTTATCCGAGAGAATCACAAAACTCCCAATGGGAAAAAGAGAAAAAGCAGATACAAAGGCACGCAACACCGTTTGATCATAGCGGGATTTCTCTTGTTGTATAATATTTACAATAGCGACTGCCGGCTCATATACTTTCTTGTACGTTCGAGGGGAAATCGCCGCTTCGTAAGAGCTTGCTACTGCAATAACTTTCCCGTACGTTGAAATTTTATCACCTGTCAGTTTTTTAGGATATCCTGAACCGTCTGCATTTTCTTTATGGTCTAAGACACCAAGACAAACCGCAAGCGGAAAATTCGCTTGCCGCAGTACTTTACAGGATATCACGGGATATGCGTGCAGTGCCATTCTTTCTTCTTCTGATAATTTTTTATCAGACAAATAGAGCACATCAGGCAAATGTAAAAGGCCTATTGGGTGCAAAAGGCACGCTATTGCTAAGTCAACCAATCTATGTTGCGGTAAATCAAGTTCCATACCGATAATGACGCCAAAAATACATGTTCTTACAGAATGGCTTACGACATAATTATCTTCCGAATGAAGAATTGCCGTTTGTAGAATCAAGAGAGGCTGTTTATTTATCTGAATAAAATTACAGAAATTAGCAGTTTTTTCAAAAATACTGTCAGTATCAAGAGATGCCGTTTGTCTATAGGATTCATAGAGACGTGCAGTAAACATGAAAAACTCATTATATACATTCTTGATATCTTCGTATGAAACCTCTTTTTCTACAATTTTTTCCACCTCTTCTTCACGTTGTATGTCTTTTTCTTCTGCAGTTTCCTGCTTATCCGGAGGAAGAAATGAGCCAACTGTATACACAACATCAAGTTGCCACTTTTTTAGTAAGTCTTTTAATGCGACAGTATATCGGCTAGAAGCCGGCAGAACTAAAAACTTCTTATCAATATATGTGTCATCAGTGCAGCTGCTTCCATCATCAATGGCTAAAATCTTAAATGAATTCATTATATACACACTCCCGCTACAAGGGATCCCCGATATACAAAAGGCGATGCAACCAACAGCAGCATACGCCTTTTTACACTATACTAAGCGATCAAACGGCGTCTGGATGTTGATTACCGCCGTTTAACCGTTAGTTACATAGTATGTATCGGCATATTTTCAGACAGCTTAATAGCAAAGTAGCAGCAAAGTCAAGATCAGGGCAGGGAACATTGTGCAAAAAGTGCTCTTTGCGCGATACGTATTGTACGCG
This sequence comes from Treponema sp., assembly GCA_052169815.1. Lineage (GTDB taxonomy): Bacteria > Spirochaetota > Spirochaetia > Treponematales > Treponemataceae > Treponema. The sequence continues at coordinate 20,574 of JBQNBR010000030.1, read as the reverse complement.
TTATAATAGGACGACACAGGACGTTTGGGCGTAAAGATTAGCATTTTTCTAATGCCGTGTAGACCGTATGGGCGGCGGCACTCATACGCTGGTATATTTTTCGAGCATGCTCATGGACATTTGGCATACTGGTAGCATCTGTTTTGAGTGCTCCAAACATGCGGGTATCAAAAAACAACAGCGACACCAAGTCTTTAGCTTTGTTTTGCGCCATAGCCGCATCAAGCCGGTTGAGCTTTGCTGTGAGCGTATACTTCAGTGGGGCTGAAACGCCGGCAGTTAAACGGTTGCAAAGCTCTTGGGCAGTAAGCGCGAACTGCTCCAGCTGTCGGATGCGGGGGAGCAAATCCCGCACCGTTGCGCGGACACGGTCCAGTCGCTCATCATAGCCCTGTGCAAAGGCCGGTTCATACGCCTGTGCAACAAGCGCGGTAAGTTGTTCCTGAATGAACGAACGAGCCGGCGCCCCTTCCACACACCGCTGCAAATCTGCTTCGGTATAAGGGGGAATCCCGGGTATTTTTATGCCTTCTGGCATGAAATTATATGTTTTACACGCTGTGTTAGTGAGCGCCATGTTTTCAAACCACCAAGCATACAACAGCATTCGACGGTCTGTCAGCACCGGATCTCCGTTATATGATTCGCGCTTCGAAGGAAATGCCGAAAACAAACTGCGGCAATTCATCATTTCTACCGGCTCTGTCCGTATTGACTTACTATAAGCGGCTGTTTCGAAAGTACTGCCAGTAAAATGCGTTTGATTATGCGGAAAGGAAAGGTCAAGCCCCGCCATAATAATAGGATTTGCGCCCATATACCGTGCGAAATCCCACGCAGTTGTGGCGACTGAACCTCCCGCCGCAAGCTTTACCTGTTCATTGTGTGTTTGCTCAAAATAGCCTGCAAAAGGCACCGAAGAGCTGGCAAGGAATACCGCCCGATAGCGTTGCCGCAACACCGCCGGAAATACCGAAGCCTCACTGATCAAAATGGACTTTGAAGTGTCAAGGCCTGCCGTGTGTAAATAATTCCAATATTGCGGATCAAAACTCAAGATGAAATCAGGCATGAATGTATAACGTATGCAAGCCCGAAGTGCTGTGTCAACGGCAATAGTTAGATACTGTTGCTTATGCTGCTTTAAAACAGCCAAGTGTCGCGTCAAGCTCGGCCCGCCTGCTAAGATGACAGCAGGAACTTCTTTAAAAGCCTGATAAAAGCACTGGATTTTAGGGTATCGGCACAGCGCAGACAGATTTTTTCTCGTATTATTCAGCCATAAAGCACCGAACCGCTCAAGCGTTTTGGCGTTCACTGCTTGTTTAGCCTGTACCCTTTCGCGCAGCGTAAAAAACGTATGAAACCAGCTGCTATTTACCTCTATGCAGGCAGATTGTTGAAACACCTTTGCATCGGCAGCGCTGGAAGCGGAAAGCAGCGACGAAGCCTCGTGCGCCGATACGCCTATCAGCAAAGTGAGCTTTTGGTGCATCAGTAAGCCGTGCTGCAGTTGTGCGGCTAAAAAACACAGAAAGATATGCACGTCTGGTTCAACAATGACTATTTCAGCATAAGGATAGGTTTTTGCATAGATCGTAGGAAGATACCCCAGTCCAAGTCCCGCAAACACGCACGCGCACTGGGTAGTTTCCGCTGAAAAAAAATCAGTGCTCAGTAGCCGGCGCGCTTCTTCTTCGGGCTTATACTTTGAATGGATATATTTTTCATGCACTACAAGAGTCGGCTGCGTACCGGTGCCTGCTTTCGAATAGGTGAGCGCATAGGAAGATGGTCGATCAAAAAAACGCTTTTTTGCTTTTTCAAAGGTGTCAATACCGAGTTCACGAGCCAACAAAGGGAACCGTTCGGAAAAAAGCGCGTAATGTTTGGCAAAAAGTACCGTATCAGGGACAAATACTGAAGTGCTAGTTAAGGGTGAGTTCAATGGTCATTCCTTTCGTGATGGGGGTACCTGCTGCAGGTATTTGGCTTACCACGTATCCATCGCCTTTCAACTGCACCATAATATCGCTGCGGGTTAATAAATTGAGCAATAGTTTTTTTGGTACACCGGTTAGATCGGGCATTGTTGCCTGAATTTCCACCGGTACAGCACCGTGCCGCTGAATACGGCCGGAGTGTACGATATTCGGCGCATTAGACCGCTCCATGCCGTAGTAATCGATAATAGCATTTGCAGCGGCACTGATGATGGGCGCTGCAATAATCGAGCCGTAGGTTTCGCCAACAGGACGGATAATAGCAGTGTATACGATGATTTTAGGGTCATCCACCGGAAAAATACCGATGCAGCTGCTTAGATAGTCTGTTTGACTGTATCCTTTTCCTGTTTTGTGGGCCATTTGGGCTGTACCGGTTTTAACCGCAATCGGTACTCCATTGATCGACGCCTTAGCTCCGGTGCCTTCATCTGCCGCTGTCCTCATATAATCTAGTACAAGACGGGCTACTTCAGGCGATACTGCGTACTGTCCTGTTTTTTTGGTATGCCGATATACGCATGCGCCCGTTGAATCGCGCACTTCGGATAACAAGCTCAATTTTATCGTTTTTCCGCCGTTGGTAAAAGCAGTAGCCGCCTGCATAATTTGCAAAGAGGTGACGGCAATTTCTTGCCCAATCGAAATCGTGTGTTTGGTTCGGGCAGACCACGAAGTAGCGGGCGCAAAGAGCCCTGTCGCTTCACCAGGTAATTCTATGCCGGTTTTGCTACCGAATCCGAAGGCTTTCAGCTTTTCCGCAAAAAGAGCCGGGTCAGCCTTATCGGCGATTTGCGCAATACCATCGTTGCACGAGAAACGAATGATATCGCGGGGTGTTACGCGGCCATGTGCTCGTAAGCAGCGTAGCGTGTTTTGAGTTTGGTTTGCGTTATTGATCTGCGGGATAAAGACAAACTTTGCCCTACAGATATACTCATCAGAATCCTTGGTAACGCCCATATCCAAAAAAGAGGCAAGTGAAAAAATCTTAAACACTGAGCCCGGCTCATACATAAAATAAGCAGGGCGGTCAAATCGCTGCGCCTCGGTGCTCTCGGAAAAATGAGCTAAATCAGCTGACGGCTCATTAACATACGCTAATAATTCCCCCGTTTTGGCATCTGCTGCCAAGAGGATTACCGCCTCTGCCTGGGTATCCTGCATAGCTTTTTCAGCAAGCTGCTGCAGCATATACTGAATGGCACTATCAATCGTTAAAAAAACGGTATAGCCGGCGGTTGTTCCTTGGGCAGGAGAAAGAATATGCTGCATTGAATATTCGATACCGGCCAAGCCTTTGCCATCATCCCCCAGGTAGCCAATTACAGTTGAAGCAAGGATGTTTTCCGGATACGTCCGGTTGGAAACTGCTTCAAACCGTATCCCCTTGAGCCCATGCAGCTTGATTGCATCTTGCAGCAAATCTTTTTCGCTTTCGCTCATTTTTTTCTTCAAGTATAAAAAATGGGAGGGGGAACTCATTATCTTATCTGCAATTTTTTCAGCCGGTATGTCAATAAGAGGTGCCAAAATCTCTGAAAAGCCTGGGACATCGCTGATGAGCGACGTATTTACTGATGCGTTGTACAAGGTGGTAGCAGCCGCCAGAATTTTTCCATTGCGGTCAACAATGGTGCCGCGCTCTTGCGTACGGGCCACTGAAGCAACATCAGCTTTCACCAGTAGCATTTGTTTTGCGTATTTTATCATGAGGACACTCGTGATAATACTCAGCAGTACTACAAAAAAAATAAAGCGTTTTTTTGATATAAAATTATTTATTTCCATACCAGTTTACCATAGATGCTATCGACAGCGACAAAACCATAATCGCGGGAATCATAGGAATGAGCAGCATTATCACCAAGCGCCAAAATAAAATCGTCCGGTATTTTACGCCGGTTGGCCGGCAAAAAACCGCCAAGATTCTGAAACTGTAGCGCCGTAAGCGGAATACGCCTACCGCCGAGATGGAGCATTGCGTATGTTTGCAGCTTTTTTTGAGTAGTACGGGCAAGCATCAGATGCGTTCCTCCTGTTGCTGCACACCGTTTGATTACATACTGCCCATTTATCGCATAGCATACAATATCATCTTTTTTAGGTTTTTGCCAACGTACAAGATAGGTGTTTTGATACGGTAGCGCGATACCGTAAGCAAGCTTCCAAATAATAATATACTGTCCTTCATGAAGAGCCGGATGCATAGAATCGCCTACGACCAGCCTGATATCCGCAATGCCATATTTAATCAAAAAAAGTGCGCCTATAACCATAAGCATTTGTGGCAGCCTGTGCAAGCGTCTGAACTGCTTAACAGATTTGTGTTTCACTTGCACAAGCATACCAAAAACAGCGTACTTTTTCCAGTAGAACTTGCGTCCTTTGTCGGCCGCCGTAATTAAGTACTTTCTGCTACTGAACAATGGCGGTAGGAATGTGCCCTGAAAACTACAGCAGTTAATATTGCGTCATCTATAAAAAAAAACTATACTTATGGCTCTTATGCAAACCAGCACACATATCCCGAACGAAAAAACAGCATCTGAACAGGAAAGCGAGCATGTATTAAACCGTGGTATAACACTGCAAATCGCATTGCGGGCAGGTGAAATTTTGGTAAAAAACGGAGCTGAAATGTACCGAGTTGAGGAAACTATCGTAAGGATTTGCGAATCGCGGGGCGTTACCACCGTTACGCCGCTTGCGCTGCCTACCTTAATTCTTGTATCGGATGACTATGGCCAAAATACTGTTTATACAAAAAATATAAAGAAACGAAGCAACAACATCAACAAAATTGCCTTGGTTAACGATTTTTCCCGTAAATTCGTCTCCGGGAAAATAGCTCTTACAGAAGCAATGGATACATTGGAAGCAATTAACACCCATAAAGGCTATCCGTATTGGCTTATCCTCATTGCAGCGGGGGTCGGCTGCGGTATATTCGCTGTGCTTGTCGGCGGCAAACTCGGAGACTTAATTGCTGCCTTTGTAGCTTCCTGTGTTGCCGTGTGGGTAAACGATACTATTTTTGCCCGGGTAAAAACAGTATTTACCGGCAATTTTGTGGCAAGCATGTTTGTTGGCATCATATCGGTGATTTCATTCAAAATCAAGCTGGTTGACAATCTTGACAGCATCATTGTTGGCGCTGCCCTCGCCCTTGTTCCTGGCGTCGCATTTACGGCGGGTATTCGTGATTTTATCTCGGGAGACCTCGTATCGGGTATCGCCAGAATAGGTGAAGCGGTTTTGGTTGCCGTTGCTATTGCATTCGGCGTTGGGTCTATCCTTATGATTTTTGCCCTTTTAGGAGGACTATAATGCCAATTTACCTACACGCCATTCTTGCTTTTATCAGCTGTATAGGCTTCGCTATTTTATTCAACGTAAAAAAAGATGATATTCTGGTGAGTGCAGTTATCGGCGGACTGAGTTGGACTTTAGTTGTTGCACTTGATATCCCGCAGGTCAGCTACATTTTTTCCAATATGCTGTCGGCCTGCATCGTCGGTTTGGCGTCTGAACTCTTTGCCGTGATAAAAAAAACACCCGCGACAACCTTTGTTGTTATTGGGGTTATTCCTCTTGTGCCTGGTTTCCGTATTTACCGCTCCATGCTTTTTTTTGTTACCGGTAATATTGAAAATGGTATTTCTGAAGGGATCCGCGCTTCGTTTATTGCCGTTGCTATCGCAGTTGGCATCATCGTGTCAACTTCTTTAGCCCGCCTCATAAGACAACAGTATGCGCATTACCGGCATCATCGAAAATAATCAAGGCAGCTCTAACAACTGAGGTTTTAGCGGTTCCACGTAATTTCTTTCCGTTTTCCTCTTGACAGAATGAAGAAACTTGCAGATCTTATGTAAAACAGAATAGCAAAGGAGGTTATATGACGGTTATTGTAGATGAAAAAGCCAAACAGTTTCTTACTAAACAAGGGGAAAAATCCTTATACACGTTTTTAGGCGGCTGCAGATCGTGAGGGGGCGTTGTTCTTCAACCGGCCGTGTATGCTGGTGCGCCTAGGAATCCTGACGAGTATACCAACAGTGATACTGATGGTATTACCGTGTATGTTCACAAAGATGTAAAAGCCGCTGATGATACGCTCACGATTACCACTAAAAAAATGCTCTGGTATGAATCGCTGGACGTAAAAGGCATGGCTTACTGATAGTCTAGCGAATAGTCGCAAGGCTAATCGCTAGACTGGGTATAAAGATGCCGGTTTTGGGAAGACGGTAGGCATCCTTGCAGCCAAGCGTGAAATACTGAAATGGATTGACAGCAAAATGCAACAGTTGAACAAAGTGGCAACTTTGGAAACTGTTGTATTACGCCCTTTCGGAATGAAATGAGAAACGGCAGACAATACGTGACGTTTGCGTGAATAAACTCGCCGTGGTATGAATCGCTTCTGCCTGGGCTCTTGATACGGACGGTGGCAATACGCAAACCTCAAAAACGGGAGCAAAAACAATGAAAATAACGATTATGGTCAGCGGTAAAATGCTGACCGCTCGTTTTTGGTGTGAATAAAAAGTAACACGCTACATTCTGCATCGATCGGCTCAATAGCGTCAGTGGCGGAGGCGGATATCCTTCTCCCCGATTGTATGTGGCAGAAAGGAGCTTTGGAGGGATACCGGAAAAGCCTCCTTTGCATAACCAGTAGAGGGGAGAAGATTGGAGCCGGAGACCGTTTTTTGCGCTTGCGCAAAAAGCCGCCAAAAAGAGACGGAGCAAGTCCGCTAGAAGAACACGGGTATGCAAGACTTTAGCGTACCTCTTGTAATTTTAAACATAATGTGGCACCATTGCCGCATGCTTTTTTGTGATAAAATTCAAATGGGTATTGATGTAGGTTCAACAACCGTAAAAACAGTAGTACTCGATAATAATAATAACAGTATTTATACTCGATATGAGCGCCATCGGGCGGATATCCGTAAAACGATTATCATGGTTGTATCGGAAGCCCTTGACACTATCGAAAACCGCTACCACGCCGACATACCGATACAGGTGCGTATAACGGGGTCAGGCGGCCTGGCTGTTTCAAAGTGGCTGTCGGTACCCTTTGTGCAGGAGGTAATCGCCGCCACCATTGCTATCCGTGCGCAAATACCGCATACGCAAGTGGCTATCGAACTGGGCGGCGAGGATGCCAAAATCACCTATTTTGACCAAAGCGTTGAACAGCGGATGAACGGCACCTGTGCGGGCGGTACCGGCGCTTTTATCGACCAAATGGCGGCGCTCCTTGAAACCGATGCAAAAGGCCTAAACGAGCTGGCCAAAGAAGCACATACCATCTACCCTATCGCAGCGCGCTGCGGCGTCTTTGCTAAAACAGACATACAGCCGCTCATCAACGAAGGAGCGCGCAGAGAAGACATAGCGGCGAGTATTTTTCAAGCGGTGGTAAGCCAAACGATTTCAGGCCTTGCCTGTGGTAAACCCATCCGCGGACGGTGCGCCTTTTTAGGCGGGCCGCTCCATTTTTTAGACCAGCTTCGGCTCAGGTTTATCAAAACACTGAATCTGAGCCCCGATCAAATTATTATCCCCCCGAATTCAGAACTCTTTGTAGCGCTTGGAGCGGCGCTGAGTGCTTCATCGATGGGTACGCTCAAGCAGCCTACAAAGCCGTTCAGTAATCCGGCGGCAAACCGCCAAACACCGGAGGCGTTCACCACGCCGCTTTCGCTTTCTGTCTCTGCATTACGGAAAAAACTTTCTACCCTTTCTACTGCAGAGATGCAGGAAGTGCAGCGGCTTGCACCTCTTTTTGAAACCGAAGAAGCGCTGCAGCAGTTCAGAAAGCGGCATGCAGCAGAAAGAGCGCAAACGGCAGACCTCAAAACAGCAACAGGCGCGCTTTTTCTGGGGCTGGATGCAGGTTCAACCACCACCAAAGCGGTGCTCATCGATAGCGAAGGGCGCATCCTGTGGCAATTTTATGAGGCAAACGCCGGCAATCCCGTCCGTCTGGCTGTGTCCATGCTGAAATCGCTCTATCCGCTTATTCCCACCGGAGCGCACATCGCTCGATCAGCGGCGACCGGTTATGGAGAAAACCTCTTTCAAACCGCTTTCGGCGTTGACATGGGTGAAGTTGAAACCATTGCCCATCAGCGCGCCGCTGAATTCTTCTTACCGGGCGTTGATTTTCTCCTTGACATAGGCGGACAAGACATGAAGTGTATCCGCATGAAAGACCGCTGCATTACCTCTATTCAGCTTAACGAAGCCTGCTCATCGGGCTGCGGCAGCTTTTTAGACAACTTTGCCCGCTCGCTCGGCATCTCGGTTGAACAGTTTTCCGCGCAAGCGCTCCATGCGCCCAAGCCGATAGATCTCGGCAGCCGGTGCACGGTGTTTATGAATAGCCGGGTAAAGCAGGCGCAAAAAGAAGGCGCTTCCGTCGGCGATATTTCAGCAGGCCTTTCGTATTCAGTGATCAAAAATGCGCTTTTCAAGGTTATTAAGCTGAGGAACGCGGCCGCAATCGGAGAAAAAATTATCGTGCAGGGCGGGACCTTCCATAACGACGCCGTGTTGCGCGCCTTTGAGCTTATTACCAATAGAGATGCCGTACGGCCGGATATCAGCGGCTTAATGGGCGCATACGGAGCCGCCCTTATTGCCCGCGACTGCTGGCAAGCAGACGGAGCCTCGCCAACGGCTGCCTCCGCGCTTCTGCCGCAACAGGCTTTGGAGGCCTTTTCTGTAGCGCTTGAGCTTACCCGCTGCGGCAAATGTGCGAATAACTGCTTACTAACGATCAACCGCTTCGGAGGCAGCGCCGATCAGCGTATCTTTATCACCGGTAACCGCTGTGAACGGGGGGCTGAATTACCTTCCAAAGATACAACACCTACATATCAGCGTTCAGCAACTGCCTCGAAAAAAACTACGGAGCCGCTGCCGAACCTGTTTGACTGGAAATACAAACGGCTTTTTTCCTACACGCCCTTGGATAAACATACTGCTGCGCGCGGGGTCATTGGTATTCCCCGTGTTCTCAACATGTACGAAAACTATCCTCTTTGGTTTACTTTTTTTACCAAACTTCAGTTTTCGGTGCAGCTTTCCCCGCGTTCCTCCCGTAGCTTATACGAAATGGGACTGGAATCCATTCCCTCTGAATCGGTGTGTTATCCGGGCAAGATAACGCATGGGCATATCGAAGCCTTGTTGAAAAAAGGCATTTCTACCATCTTTTATCCGTGCATTCCCTTTGAAACCAAAGAAGACCCGCACGCTTCAAATCACTTCAACTGTCCGGTAGTAACCGGCTACCCTGAGGCGCTGAAAAACAATATCGACGCATTGCGGCAAGATGCCAACATACGGTTTATTAATCCTTTTTTACCTATTTATAACGAAAAGCGGCTGGCAGAGCGGCTCTACGAAGAACTCAATCACTTTTGGGACATCCCGCTGGACGAAATACGTGCTGCGCTGCATGCTGCTAAAATGGAAGAAAAAAAAGTTAAGCAAGAAACACAGCAAAAGGGTGAACAGGCTATCCGCGAAATACAAGCGAAAGGGCTCATCGGCGTAGTGCTTGCAGGGCGGCCGTACCATATTGACCCTGAAATCCATCATGGCATACCGGAGCTGCTGAACGGTTTGGGCTTGGCGGTATTAACCGAAGATTCTATTGCGCACTTAGGCACGCTGCCCCGTCCGCTGCGGGTGGTAGACCAATGGGTTTACCATAACCGGTTATACCGTGCCGCTGAATTTACGGCGCGCCATGATTTCCTTACGCTCATTCAGCTTACGAGCTTTGGCTGCGGCCTCGATGCGGTAACCGCCGATCAAGTGCAGGAAATTATCGAAGCGCGTGGCAAAATGTACACGCTCCTTAAAATCGACGAAGGGGCGAACCTCGGTGCCATCCGTATCCGCATCCGCAGCTTGCTTGCCGCTATGCGTTTACGCAAGCAGAGCACGTCAGGTGAAAGCGGTTATACTGGCTACAAACGCATTGAATTCACCAAAGCCATGAAAAAGCGGTATACTATTTTAGGGCCGCAAATGTCTCCCATCCATTTCGATTTACTGCAAGCGGCCTTTACGCACTCAGGCTTTAATCTGGAAATTCTACCGGAAACTGATCCCCATGCGGTGGACTGCGGGTTAAAATATGTGAATAACGATGCGTGTTATCCGGCTATTTTGGTTGCGGGGCAAATGATTGCGGCATTGCAATCCGGTAAATATGATTTAGACGCTGTTGCGCTTGTTATTACCCAAACGGGAGGCGCATGTCGAGCTACCAATTATATCGGTTTTATCAGGCGTGCTTTAGAGGATGCCGGTTTTGCGCATATTCCTGTTATAGGTTTGAGCGCACAGATGTTTGAAAAAAATGCGGGTTTTATGCCCACGTTCGGACTTGGCGACCGTGCATTAAAAGCGTTCTGTCTTGGCGATTTACTTATGCGCGTACTATATCGAACTCGTCCCTACGAACAAACTCCTGGTGCTGCTGATGCGTTGTATCACCAGTACGCTGACAGAATAAAAGTTGAGCTTGCGCATATGCCGTCCAAAAAATACCGCGCGCTCATTCGTGATATCGTGCACGATTTTGATACGCTGCCGCTCAAAGCCGGCGAAAAGCCTCGCATTGGCGTTGTAGGAGAAATACTCGTCAAATTTCATCCTCAGGCTAACAACGACATAGTGCACACTATTGAGCAAGAAGGCGCCGAATGCGTGATGCCTGATCTTATGGACTTTTTCTTTTACTCCTTCTTTGATGTTGTTTACTATAATACTGCTCTTGAATCCAACCCTCTTAAACGGCGTGCATTCCGTGCGGTTATTTCATTTGTAGAACGTTACCGCCGTGCGATAAAACAAGAACTTGAAAAGAGCAAGCGCTTCCTTCCGCCTCAATCTATCTATAATCTTGCGCAAGGGGTTATAGGTATCCTAGACTGGGGTAACTCAGCTGGTGAAGGCTGGTTCTTAACCGCCGAAATGGTAGAGCTGATTACGTCTGGCGTGCAAAGTATTGCGTGTCTTCAGCCCTTTGCGTGCTTGCCCAACCACATAACCGGCAAGGGCATGATTAAAGAGTTACGCCGCCGCTATCCTGAGGCGAATATTGCCGCCATCGATTTTGATCCGGGTGCAAGCGAGGTAAACCAGCTGAACCGGCTTAAACTCTTGCTGGCAAATGCGCCTTGCGGGGCTCATCCTGATGACACCAAAAAACCGCCTGAGCAAGAGATACCGCTGGAATTGAGTAAAAAAACGCAGGCTGAAATCATTGCCGGCTAAACCTGAGTTGCATGACCGCTATGCGGCCATGCAACTCAGGCGTTGGGGCTGTTGATTTTACCAAATAGTCTTTACTTGATACGAAGGAATTTTTAAATCCCTTGTTATTATAGTTAAATTATTTTCTATAGCTTGTGCAATAAGCAGTCTGTCGAATGGATCTCTATGAATATCGGGCAACTTTTTTATTCTTTCCAGGTCATATTCTGTTGGACGAAGATAAATAAATTCCTCATTTTCCAGAACAGTTTTTAAGCGAGAAATATTAATTTCAAAATCAAGCGTTCCTCTTACATACCAAATTATTGCATGGGTATCCAATAAATACATCACATATAGTCCGCAAATTCTTCAATAGGCTCGTCAAAATCAGGAGACATTTTACAAGGAATATCTTTTAAGCAGCCGAAACCTTTTTTTTGCCCTTTCTTCAATAAAGCATTTTTTTTCTAATGTAGTAAATTTAAAGAGAATATAATCAACGTAAGAAGAAATTTCTTCAAGTGCTGTCTGTGAAAGCAGCTTTAATTTCTTTTCAAGACCACTGTATACCACAAGATTTCTCCTATTTTTTATTCGTGCGAAGAATTAATGCTCACATGCTGTGTCGGGTTCGTTGATGAGGATATCATAAATTTCAGCTTTTGAAAATAGTGCGCCACCGGAAGCGGCGGTAAGCCGCTTCCGTGCCTAGCGAGTTTCAATTTGATCTTCTGGCGGAAACTCGCCTTGGATCTCGGAGCCGAAATAAAGCGCAAGGCACGTTAAACAATGTACCTCCTGTGTACATTGTTTAACTGCAAGTTTGCAAGCAAACTTGGTTCTGCCTAGAACCACTGCCATCCTTGGCAGTGCTGTAGAACCATCCCTTTTGCAAGTAGCGGAGGTAGATGCAAGGAGATAGGCAAAAAAGTACCGCAGGCGTATCTGTCAGGAACAAGCCTTGCGGCTTCGTTCCTGCCTGCGAGTTTTTGCAAAGCAAAAACATCGCCTTAGCTTGTTGAACATCATCCTGAGTGCACGTTTTGCGTAAACGAGGCAGTAATTACCCGCCTATTTGCAAAGGACTTGACTTTTTTTTCTTTTTTATATAGGATACTTTCCTATCGGGCGCTTAGCTCAGCTGGTACGAGCGTTTGGTTTACACCCAAAATGTCGGCGGTTCGATCCCGTCAGCGCCCATTTATTTCCTTTTTATAAAAGTCTACTACCGATCTACCGTATATTCTTTGGTCAACTCTTTTCAGCTGTGTAATCGTATCGGGTAATGTTTTTTCTTTAGGCCGGTGCATTAATACCAGTCCACCTGTTTTAAGCACGGCGCCTTCACCGATAGTACGCAATAAGTCATAGTGAAATTGATAAGGGAATGGTGGGTCGATATAAATAATATGGAAACTTTCCTTTGTCCGCTGCAAATACAGCTCAACCGGCATACATTTGCATATGAGGCTCGGCTTGGCAAGCTGCACATTTTTTAACAACACCGGAAATTTACTTTTGTCTTTTTCAACAAGCACAACCGGAGCGGCACCGCGGGAAAATGCTTCAAGACCGCATATACCGGAACCGGTAAACAGATCTAAAAATGAGCAATTATGTAAGTCGCCCAGCACTGCAAAAAGAGACTCCCGCATTCTATCCATTGCAGGCCGAATAATGCCTTTCGGACATTGTATCAAACGATTTTTTAAGATACCGCCGGTTATACGCATGATGCTCCTTCGATGAGTAAATCTGAGGGAACCCTCGAAACACTGTAGCTTTTCGAAGCTCCCTAAAGTGGAAAAGCTATTCTAGCACATAAGTAGTATCTCTGTACATTCCTTTATGCAAAGCGAGTATACAAGGAAAAAAAATTATGATATTCTTTTGTACGTACGCGTTGATTAACCCATTCATGCAGGTTACTCAATACGTCCTTTACCGTATATATAAAGGAGACATCAGATGCGTGCAGTTGATATTATCATGAAAAAACGAGGATTCAAAGGCAATCCTATCGTACCGCTTTCCTGTGAAGAAATTGCATTTTTTATCAATGGCTATGTTGCAGGAGAAATCCCTGACTATCAAATGGCTGCATTGCTCATGGCAGTATTTTTCAACGGGATGACTTTCGAAGAAACTGCCAACCTTACCGATAGTATGTTAAAATCAGGTGACCGGATGGATTTATCCGGTATCGAAGGGCCCTTTGTAGATAAGCATTCTACCGGCGGAGTTGGAGATAAAATATCGCTGCCACTCGCTCCTATTGTGGCTGCCTGTGGCATCAAAGTGCCTATGATGAGCGGCAGGGCATTAGGCCACACCGGCGGCACACTCGACAAACTGGAAGCGATCGAAGGATACAAGACAGGACTCAGCGTTGAGCAATTCCGCTCATATATCAGTAAAACAGGCTTTGCAATGACCGGTCAAACCAAAGAGATAGTACCTGCCGATAGGCTCATCTATGCATTACGCGATGTAACCGGCACCGTTGAATCTATACCGCTCATTACGGCTAGTATTTTATCCAAAAAAGTAGCGGAAGGAGCTGATGCCCTCGTATTCGATGTGAAATGCGGAAAAGGAGCTTTTATGAAAACTGCTGAGCAAGCGGAAGCCCTCGCAAAAAGCCTCGTAGGGACCGGTATCTCAATGGGCAAAAAAGTGATTGCGGTCATTACCGCGATGACTGACCCCTTGGGCTTCGCAGTCGGCAACTTCTTAGAAATAGAAGAAACCCTGGCAATACTCGAAGGACGCGGCCCCAAAGACAGCACCGAACTTACCCTCCAGCTTGCAGCGTGGATGCTGGTATTAGGCGGGAAAGCAGGCTCAAAAGAAGAAGGCATACAAAAAGCCCGTGAAGCCGTGCACAAGGGCACTGCCAAAGAACTCTTTTTAGAAAACATCAAGCTGCAAGGAGGCGATCCTCAGGCGGTACTAGCACAGTGCGGTAAACGCCGCAGTCCCTATAGCTGCATCGTAACCGCACCAAAAGATGGGTTTATACAGAGCATCGATGCGTATCAAGTCGGTATTGCCAGCGTTCATTTGGGGGTTGGCAGAAACAAAACTACCGATTCTGTGTGTCCTGATGCAGGTATCATCCTAAGAAAGCATGCAGGAGACGCGGTAAAACAAGGCGATACGCTAATGGAGGTATACGGCAAAGATGCCGCGTGTTTAGGGCCCGCTGCGGATATATTGCAAAAAGCGGTTACGTACACGGACAAACTGCCCACTCCTCAAGCGCTCATTATAAAAGAAATTACGGCGGATAACCTGTAAACGCTTGACAAGGTAAGCGAAAAAAACGGCCATGATATGGACTAAAAAAGATTTAAATGCAGAGACAGTGCATGCCGCTGCAAAACAATACAAATGCTCGGCACTGGTTGCTTCTATATTATTACGACGCGGCATCGGCGAAGGCAGCGATACTCTGTTTTATCTTGAAAACGATCTCCGCTATGTGCATAATCCCTTCCTCTTTAAAACGATGGAAGACGCAGTTGATCGGATTTTGGATGCCAAAGAAGAAGGAGAGCGGGTACTGATTTTCGGCGACCGCGACGTAGACGGCATCACTGCCGTTACTATTTTATACGAGGCGCTTACCGAGCTGGGTATCGAAACGGCATGGCGCATTCCTACCGGCGATGACCCCTACGGCTTGACATGCGAAGCAATCGATGCGCATGCGGAAAAAAGCGGAACGCTTATCATTACCGTTGATTGCGGCATATCTAACATCGAAGAAGTCCGCTATGCAGCCACAAAAGGCATCGATGTTATTATCATCGATCATCATACGCCGCAAGAAACGGTGCCGGCCGCTGCGGTTATCGTCAATCCCAAAATGAAAGACTCAGGCTACCCCAACGAGCATTTATCGGGGTGCGCCGTGGCATGGAAGGTAATCAATGCACTGCACTTTAGCTTTTTAGAGGTGTACAAACAAGAGATTTGCTTATTGAATGTACGGCCGGTCAACGAATCGTTTACGGTGGAAGCGCTCCGCGTGATCAACATGGTGGAAACCAAGCGTCTCAGCGAAACGCTCGTACCCGGACTCGTGTCGTTTACCGACACCCGGCTTGGTCCTTTTTTAAACGGCCAGCAAATTATTGTCTGGGATAAAAACCTCCAATTAAAGCAGTTAAAAAAGCTCTTCGGAGATTCAATTCAATTCAATGTATTTGATCTACAGCCTGCATTCGCGCAGCTTGTACCGCAATGCACCGCGATGAGTTTACTAAGGCTTAAGCAATTTTCAACGATAGGCAAATACCTCAGCAAGCCGCTATCGGAATTAGATGTTTTTTTCAATCTGTTTACTACCTTTATACAACAAGGGCATCATATCTATAACGAAAAAGACCGGAGTGCTTTGCAGCTCGTCGCGCTTGCATTGCTCGCTGATTTAATGCCCTTACAGAATGAAAACCGTATTCTCGTAAAAACAGGGCTTAATGAAATCAATAAAGCACCGCGAGTAGGCCTTGCTGAATTAATGTTCAAACAAGGACTGATGGAAAAGCAGATCGGTACGGTTGATGTTGCCTGGAATATTACCCCGCTTATCAATGCAACTGGCAGAATGGGTAAACCGGAAACCGCCGTTGCCCTGTTGCTTTCCAAAAATGCAGAAGAACGCAATACTCTTGCCAATGAAGTCATTAAAATGAATACCGACCGTAAACAACTAGGGCAAAGCGGTTGGTCCATTGTCGAACCGCTCGCACGTGCTAGCTTAGAGCAGTATCAGCAAAAACTAACGGTAGTGGTCAGTGATCAAATTCATCGCGGCATCACCGGTATCCTCGCCAATAAACTGGCGGCAGCTTTTAATGTTCCGAGTATCGTACTATGCATTATGAACGACGGCACTGCCGTCGCTTCGCTCCGATCGGCACGTGAATACCGGGTACTTTCTATTTTAGAAGCCTATGCTGATCTCTTTCTCGATTACGGCGGTCACATCTTTGCTGCAGGAGGTAGTTTACGTCAAGAAAACATAGAACCGTTTTTACAAAACCTCCGTCATTATGCCGGATCGATAGAATTCGCCGAAGGCACGGCTACACCGACGCTCACCATTGACGCAGAATTACCCCATGAGTATATAACACCCGACTTACTAACCGTGCTTGACACCTTTGAACCCTACGGAGAACAATTCCCTCCTCTGTTATTCAGCGCAAAAAACATGAAAATTATTGCTGCTCATATCATGGGGAAAACCACACCGCAGCATTTAAAACTCACCCTCGCATGCGGCCCTCATAAATGGACGGCAGTGTATTGGCAGGCGGCGGAAAAACTCAATACTGAGTTTACAATGGGAGATACAATCGATGCAGTCTTTACCATCAGCCGGAATACCTTTAACAAAAACACTATACCGCAAATGACTATACAAGACATAAAAAAAAGTACAAGGAACCTTTAAAAACTGACGTTTTTAGACAGACCCTACAGTATAAGGAACTACTATGAACACCTGTATCTTTGATTTAGACGGCACCCTCTGCAATACCTTAGCAAGCTTAGCCTATTTTGTGAATACCGAAACGGCCAAGCATGGATTACCTCCAGCACCAGCAGAAGCTTTTAAGTATTTTACCGGCAACGGCTCTCAAATGCTTATCCGCCGTGCACTCGCCTATCACGGCATTACCGATGCACAGCTTGAACGCACCATTTTAGAACAATACACTGCCGCTTACGATGCCGATTGTTTATATCTTTGCACGCTGTACGAAGGCATCGCAGCCATGATTGATTCATTACGCAAACGCCGTATGAAACTTGCTGTATTATCGAATAAACCGCAATCCATGACGCAAAAGGTTATCAATGCTTTTTTTGCACCGAACACCTTCGATGCGGTGTTCGGCCAACGCGCAGGAGTTCCCCTTAAGCCAGACCCTACCGCTGTCTATACTATCCTTGCGCAGTTACACTGTGATGCTGCCGATTGCTTATATATTGGAGACACTGATATCGATATAAAAACAGGTAGTGCTGCCGGTCTTACTACGGTAGGCGTATTATGGGGCTTCCGCACAAAAGAAGAATTGGAAAAAGCGGGAGCATGCCACATTATCACAAAGCCGGCTGACTTGCTTTCACTGCTATAAAGCAAAAAACGCTACCCCAGGCAAGCTTTAGGCCTTGGGATTATGCAAGGGCGTTTCCTCCGTATCGCGGGTACACGTGGCTTTTTTTGCTTTCTGGTACGAAATAAGGTAATCAAAAAATGAGAGTACCGCAAGCACTGCTGCGGCGCCGTATATAATTTTATTGATAACACCCAGGGCTGCAATAAACGAGGTTCCTTGCAATGCAAACATCCGTACGCATACATGAATAAGAAGGCTCAAGGCTTCTGCTATAATATAGCACACCGTTTTGGTTTTGCCACCTTTTTTAGCCGCGATCGTAATACCGTTTCCGCGTGCAATCATACGCAAAAATGAGATGGCCATTTCTCGATACAGAATAACCACAAAACAAATAACCGGCACATACCCTAATAGCAAAAATACCAATAAAATACTAATATTTGCAATGACATCAGCAAAAGGATCAAAGAGTTTCCCAAAATCACTCACTTGATGGTATTTTCTTGCATAATATCCGTCCAAAAAATCAGTGAACTCAAGGTACGCAAACAAACCAGCTGCAATCGCAAGGGTTAGTTTTTCGTTAACGGAAACATACTGAGGAAGCAAGATGAACATAAGAAAGATAGGAGCGCATACAATCCGTGTAGCGGTAAAAAAATTTGCAAGGTTCATGGTAAAAGTATCGTGTATAATAATCCTTTTGTCAAATACTTAAGGGCATCTCTAAAAATCTTTTTGCATTTTTAAAGGTTCCCTTAAGTATAATTTCCAGGAATCTTTCTTTACACCTTAAATTTTTTAACCATTGCGACCAATAATTCAATACTCGCCCGATTTTTCTGAACCAGGTTATGCACTTCTGTAACTGCATTATTTATTTGCACCGAGCCCGCAGACATTTCGTCCATACTATTGGTGATAATCTGAGTTAATCCGTCTAGTTTATTCATTTGCTGCGCAACAGTACTGCTATCCGATAGCATTGCAGAAGAACGTTTTCTCACCGTATTGGTGGTGGTATTGATCTCTTCCATTGCATTAAGTACATCTTTACTCGCATGCATCTGTTTTTTCATAGACTGGGTGATAACGTCTTCCTGTTGAGCAATCTGATTGGCTAATTCATACACCGTGTCAAATGTTCTTTCTGCACCGGTGCCGGCTTCGATGAGCGTATGAATTATTTCGATTGATTCTTTGAGCACGCCACCGATTTGTTTACCCTGCTGATTCGATTCTTCAGCCAATTTCCTGATTTCATCCGCTACTACTGCGAAGCCCTTGCCCGTTTCTCCTGCATGAGCGGCCTCAATAGCGGCATTCATTGCAAGTAAGTTTGTTTGACTTGCAATATTTTGAATAACCACGCTTGCTTCAAGCATGGAATCCGACTGTTCAGCAATCTGTGCAACCACCGCGTTAGCCGTTCTTGCACCTTCTTTACCGGTAATGGTCATCGTATACAGCTTTTTAATGAGCTCATTATTTTTTTCAAGCGTTTCAGTAATCGCAATGATATCAGCAACCATCTGTTCAATAGAAACAGAGGACGTACTGACACTTTCAGCCTGAGCGTCAACCTCATGATTTAACGTATGGATATCTCCAATAATTTTTTCAACCACCATCCCCGTATCAGAGACGCTTTCTGCTTGCGTAGATGACTGCCGCTTTACGCCATCAACATGAGCGCTCATTTCATTCATAGTGCTTGCTGTTTCAGACATATTCGTGTATAGATCATTGCTGATATGTTGCATGGTATCGGATTCGTAAATCACCGCACTGAGCATATCGGACATATTTTCCATTATAGTGTTAAAATCAGTCATAAGCTGGGCAATCTCGTCCTTGCCTTTCACAGAAAAACGGCCCGTGATATCACCCGATGCAATTTGCGTGAATATCCTCTGTAGTTTTGCTAAGTGTACTTTTATGCGACGTGAAAGCACCGTAATAACAACTAAGAAGGTGAGCAATACAACACATGCTACCATCAAGCTATTCTTCATAAACCATACAAAGCTTTCCACCACCTCATCCCGCTCTATGAACAAGGCTATTTTCCAATTAAGCTTATCAATCGTAAATACCTGCACACACCATTTTTTGCGGTCGATAGTGAGAGATGAAAAGTGAGAGCCGAGCGAAGCCAATTGTGCAAAATCACCCGCTTGTGAATCTTGGATATTTTTAAAAAGCAACGCTTTATCTTTAGGGTGAGCTAAGATGGTGCCGTCACTTTGGTAGAGCATCACATAGCCGGATGTACCAAGCCGGATAGAATTGATAAATGAAGTTAATCGCTGTAAATCCACCTCAATGCTCATACAGCCAAGCGGCTCCCCTTGCGCAGTCTTTGACAGACGAGAAAAGCACACCACCGGAGAACCGATCGTTGACATATAGGCAGGCGTGATAATGACATCTCCCCCCGCCTTTTGCGCTTGCAGGTACCAAGAGCGTACCCGCGGATCATATCCTGCACGCATCGTCTCCTCCCACGACGTGGCATAGCCGCCCCATTTTGTACCAAAATATACCTCTGCAAAGTCGGTGTATTGTTTTTGCACCCGCTTAAAAAGGGCAACTATCTGCTGCTCAGTAGGACTTTTTACCGTATTTCTTACTATAACATCCTGCGTATCGGTAACGTAGCTATGGATAGTGTCATCAGCAGCCAATACCGTTGGATGCTCAGCAAGCATTTGCAGCATATTCGTATTATGCTGCATAAAAAGCTCGATATTTTGCTCTATGAGAGAAAACTGCTGAGTCATGAGCTCATGCGCATAGTTGATATTAATATGGTATATTTGCCTACCGATTATAACCCATGAACAAGCCATGAGAACCAAAAACACAGCCGTACCAATAAGGAAGATTTTTGTACGAAGAGAAAGAAAGACCTTTTTATTAGACATTTATTACCTCATACTACAATATTTAGGATATCATACTATAATTTTATTTCTTGTGCAAACAAAAATAGTAGTATTATTAAAAAAACATAATATACATCAAAATAAATCAACAATGCTAAACGTAGCAAAAAAATTATTAAGTACTATTCGCAGACAGGGAAATCAATTTTTGTCTAAAAGCGGTAATAAGTCGTAAGGATTCATAAG
>JBQNBR010000029.1:0-22916 GCA_052169815.1 Treponema sp. | reverse complement strand
CGCTCAAAATAAACACTCTCCTTTTTTTGGGGCATTTTATTTTACAACTTACCTTTCCGTAATCTTCAGCATTAATCTATTGACTTTTTATAGCAGGTCTCCGCACGAATAAACATTACTGAACTACAATCCACATACGTTTATTCAACCCGCTCTACCGTTCCTGACCTTGAAGAGTGTATCATGATGCGGGAAGGAGTCCCTCTATACCGCAGTTTACCTGAGCCGCTCACCGTAGCCTCTAAACTCTTTTTTGCCGTAACCTCCATATCTCCCGATCCGGCATGAGTAATATGCACCTGTTCGCTTTCTAACTCCAAAGCATTGAATGCCCCTGATCCTTTACCATTAAACGATAAGATTTCCGCCGCTCCCCTTGCAGTAAGCGAACCTGAACCCTTTAGATCTATTTCAAGCTTTTTTACTACAGCATCAACGCTCATCGTTCCCGATCCTTTTTTAACAATGCTCATCTCTTTACCGGCGCCGGCAAAGCCCGTTATTTTCGTTGCACCTGAACCGGAATGCCTAAGGTATGCAAGGTTTGGAAGCTGTATGCGGATTTTGTATGAACCTTGTACGCTCACATTGTGGCTAAAACCAAGATGCAGGGTATTATCTGATACATACGTATCAAAAAACTCATATAAATTACTATCAAGTTCAACCTCAAGCGTATATTCAGTGCCCTGCACTATAAACGCCTCCATGCTGCCACGCAGCGTAATATTTTCAAAACCGGATACCGAAAAGGTGCGTTTTTGAGGGATACCGTTTCCAATAATACTATTATATAGATAAACGCATTTTATACTGCTCAGCGCAACAACGATGATAAACACGTATACTAATTTCTTCATGTATATAACACTCCTTCTTTATAGATAATTGGCATCATTCAGATACTTTTCTCAAGATTTGCTAAAAAGACCGCTTCGGGCTGTAACACAGCCGGTTATATAATGCCGCACGCGAGGAATCACAGCAGGTAACTTCTTTAAAGCTCGAATCAGCATCAGAACTACCGAAACAGTAAGCAGCGATCCCCAAAATAATTCCGTATATTGAGCTACGGTCAAAGCTGCACAATACATAACATACTGCGGTACCGTTATTCCAAGAAAAATATAAGTATATCTCAGCATAACACACGTCATAAACGCAAATACTCCATTGGAAAAAACGGTATATATAAACAGCGCCACTAACGCCGGTTTATTAAGATTGTCCAGGACGGTAGTTTCCTGCTTTCGGAAAATCTTTTTTATAAATGCCGCCGCAGTCTGCTGAGCACTTTGAATACCGAAGAGATCGATAGCAAGCCAATAGCCGTCCGAATACAATGCAGGGTATACATTGTGCAGCACATTAAGGTAGATAAACAGCATAAACGTGCGAAAAAAAGATGCTGCAGCAGGATATATATGCTGAAAAAGCAAAAAGACCGGCACTATAGCGATGCCGAGCAGCAGTTCAAAATAAATACCGCCGATACTGACAACGGCGCGTTCTCTTCTTTTCAGCTTCCAAGAAGCGTTTACGTTACAAAAAAAAGTAAGGTGCAGAAAGTATAAACCACCCCCCATCTCCGACGGCATTTCGTTATAATGCCTGAGCGCCGCTGCATGTCCGCATTCATGACAAAGCATAAACAGGCTCATAAGCGGGTAGCTGTATAAAAAAAAGGCTGGCGTTAAATGCCGTAACAAGGCAGTGGGAAAACCGTTAAAGAGCTGCGCTTGTGAACTTTGATACAGCCAAAAGAAACAAGCTGCAATTCCGGCCGCAGTTAGAAAAATAGTCGCTTTTCTGCAATACAAATGCGACAAAACAGTTATCAGCACGTTATTTTTGTGCAGTTTCCATTTAAAAAAGACAAAATGCAGTCTACGGTTCCATTGTTTCTTGCTTTGAGCTTTCTCAATCAGTGCGTCTATATTTTTACGAAGATATGCAACAAGCCGCACCTCCATACCAAGCTGTTCTGCTGCCGTTTCATTGGAATAATCGGCATTCTCTTTAAAAAAAGCGGCAACGTCAGCTGTTTGGGCATCGGTTTTAAAGGCTCTCCCATTGACATAAATAAGCATAACATTTTTTTCAACAGAATCAAGTGAGCAAATTTCAAGATCTTCATATTTATTCATCGTGCTTGCATATCCTTGTCTGATAGTACAGGCGGCTGTATTCTCCCATTACATATGGATAGTCCGTACAAGTAACTTTGTACATATCACCATTCTTATGAAAACTTTTTGATGCACATCCGCCTGAACAAACTAAGGCATATTTGCACGTACGGCACTGTCTAATAGTTAATATAGAACGGTTGTGCCACGTCTCTGCTTGTTTCGTCTCCGTTATATCGGGATAGAACCTACCGATGCTATACTGCGGGTTTGCAACCAGTTCAAGGCAGGCATACAGGTATCCATCAGGAGAAAGAATTGCAGTAGCGATTTCCGAAGCACAAAAATGAATAGATGGCCGTAAAAAACCGCGCTGAGTGTTTTTTGCATTTTGCCCGGGAGAAGATAAGGATGCGATTGGAAATGCAAACCGCTCCATAAGCTGTAATAGCCGCTCTTTATCCTTTATATAAGTTTTTGCCGAGTCAATAAATTCTCTACCGCTTGTAAACACATGAGGAAAAACTCCTTCGTTATCAACAATAGGAGAACCGTAAATGGAAATGCGCTCTTTATTAAACCATGTATACGAAGCAAGCTCCTCCGCCATAGCCTCATACCGGTTCATAGACCTTCTATCCAGATTACAGCGCAGCTGCACGAACACGTCTGTATGCCGCATCAGCAATTCGAGGTTCACAATAATACGCTCAAAAGAAGGAGCGCCGCTTTTATATGGACGGGATGTGTTATGAATATCCGCAGGGCCGTCCAGTGTAATTTGAAGATTAGTAAAATGCTGCAAGACATCAAGGTAATGAGATACTTCCGTGCCATTCGTTATTGCAGAAAGCGGCATATCCCGGGTAACGGCATAGGCAGTAACTTTTTCTACAATAGGTTTGTTGCGCAACAGAAAAGGTTCGCCGCCAAAAAAACTGATACTGCTCGTACGGCCTCTTTTCCGGTCGATAAACTGAAAGGCAGCCTCCAATACTTCCTGCGTAAAAAGACAGTTCTTTATATCTCGTGCGGCAGTAATAGTATCCGTATGTTTTGCCCCACAGACAAAGCAGTAGGCACAGCCGAGATTGCAATTATAAGATGGGATAAAAACAAAATGAGGATTTTCCATCTGTTTTGCATCAAGTGAAAGCAGCTTCTGCGCATATGCGTTCCGCTTTTCGATTTCCTGCTCTTTTGTAAGCTGCGTGATATAGCCACGCCGCTGCATATACTGTTGGAGCTCACCGCCGTGTAACACATTGACAAGCTTTTCCGTAGGAAGTGCATCGATTGCACCGTTGCTGTAATTGACGATAATCGAAATTTTAGAATCGGCAGGATATACCTCATTAAAAAAACTTGTCCGGTATCGTTCATTTCCCATATTTCATGCATCCCCAAAAAGCATTCAGGTAGAAAAGTATCGCTTATTCAACCCGCTCTACCGTACACCGTCCCACAGTCTTAATCTGCTGGTTTTCAGGCTTTCCTTTATACCGGACACGGCTCCGTCCTGACAAATCAACCGCTAAACTCTTTTTTGCCGTAACCTCCATATCTCCCGATCCGGCATGAGTAATACGCACCTGTTCACTGTCCAGATCAAAAGCGTGGAGTATACCCGACCCCCTACCATTAAATGATAAATTTCCCGCTCTCCCCTTTGCGGTAACCGTACCGGAACCGTGTACTTTTATTGCAAGGTTTTTTACTATAGCGCCAACATTAATTATTCCAAATCCACGTTGAACAATGGCCATCTCATTATCACTGTCAGTAAAGTCGGATATGTCCACATTTCCCGAACCACTCATATCCAGCGATGCAAGACTGGGAAGCTGCACACGTACGTTGCATGTACGATACCACTGGATAGGTGTACCTTTGTTAAAACCAAGATGCAGTGTACTATTCGAGACGTACACATTAAAAACATCAAATAAATTACTATCAAGTTCAACCTCAAGTTTATATGCGCTACCCTGTACTATAGATGCCGCCATTTTTCCCGTCAGCGTAATGTTTTTAAAATCAGCTACCGAAAAAGCATGCTTTTCAGGGAGGCCGTTTCCCATTCTGCCATTTATTACGCATCCCGTACTCCCGATTGTAAAAGCAAGGATAAGTATATATATTAGTTTTCTCACTTAAATTACACTCCTTTAAAACGTTTATAAGAAGCATAGAAGACAGTATAAGCTGCCCGCTACATGAAACACCAGCTTTATGCTTACACTGTCCTGACCATTCAGTACCTCTAAAAATTAGAATTCTATAGCTCAACCACGCCAATGCTCATCACAAGTAAATTTACTGCATGAATCAAGCTCCAGCCGCTCTTCCAGTTCCTCAAAAGAAACCTCGTCCCATGCTTCGGTAAGTGCGGTAACGCCGCACATCATAGTTGTCTCATTTAGTTTTTCTTTCATACAACAATCTCCTTACAAACTAAAAAAATATTTAAAAGCTTTAATAAGTCTTGCATCCAAACTTTCCGCAATTTTCAAAGCCCAACCGCTCTTCCAGTTCCTCAAAGGTAACTTCGTCCCATGCTTCGGTAAGAGGTGTAATCCCACAAGCTGCTTTGACGCTTTCCAATTTCTCATCCATGATGTACTACTCCTTTGCAGTATACGCTGCATAATGTAAGCTACTTTAGCTGTACGGCCAAAGCTTACCGGCAGTGTAACATACTGCTATAAGATGTCAAGCAAATAAGGGTAGTAAAAGAGGGCTAATAACAGCGTTTTACCCCTTCTAGTACCGGTTTACTATGACGTTTCCCTTGTATGAATAATCAAAGCAAGCTACACTTTTTTACACGTAGGAGGAGCTATGTACCGGCTAATGCTTTTATGCTATGCAGCACAGGCTTTTTGTAAAACTATCCATTCAATACTGTTTCACAACAAAACACACCGGAGGATAAAAAAGCTCAAATTTTTTTCAGCTGCATTGCGGACAGGGTGTTTTAATCGGCACAAACGGCTGATAGGACTGTATGCAGATATCGACTCTTTTTTTGATCTATATGCTATCTTGTTCAATCCGCCGGTACTGAACAATATGCCGCTTGTTATTGCGCTTACGGAACAGCTGTATACAGAAACCGCTGCATGGGAAGCAATGCCAGAATTAGCTGGTCATAAGCATATCATGCTTACCACCATGCATAGTAGGCTGTTGTATTTCAATATGATAGTACTTTTTTTTGCGCTTGTCCGCCGAGATTGCGCCGTATATGCAATCGGATACGACAATTTTCTACGCAGCATGATTGAGCAAAAAATATGTATCAGGAAAACCAATTATTTTTATACACTTTCACCGGAAATCAAAAAAACATACGCGCTACCAGGTGATATATACATTGCACTGATTTCAGAACAGCACAATAACGCTGTAGGGGATATTCTTTCCGCAATACGGGGGGATACGCACCGTAAACAATTTATTTTCGCTGCTTCCGATATTGCAATCAGCGCACCTAAACATAAAAAAAATACCTTTCGCTTTTTAAATGTCGATATTGCCCCCAAACGCGGTGTAAGTTTTTTTCAGCGGCGCTTTCACTGTCCTGTCGTTTACGTGAGACTAAGCGGCAGTTTACGAAATCGCCATATTGCGGAGTGCACCGTTTTCCCTTACCACCTCGGAAAAGACACGCTTTTACCACAACTATATGCATTATTTGAACGGTATATTAAACAACATCCACTCCATTGGACTAATTGGACAAACTTTCTTACCATGCAGATTGAACCGCCTCCAGCCGCCGATTATAAACAGGAAAAAATATACTTCCGCACCAAGCTGGTTTCTCCCTCTAGGATCCGCCAATACATCGCCGTTACCAAAAGCGGCCGTATTCTCATACGGAAAGCATAAGGAGGGCACACTCTGATACCCTGAAAAACAGAACTGCGGCGGCTTACAAAGCACCGCCCCGCTCAAGCAAATTGATCTATGCACGCACCATGCATGCATGCAGCACTTCCGGAAATGAACAGCCGTGCTTCCGGAAATTGACAGCAGAGCCTCTTTCCTATATCCTACAAGCTATGAAAGGGCTTGACGTTCTTATACAGACGGGCATCTCTATTGCATTTTTACTGCACTATTATGGAATAGGCCTCCTGTACGGGAGCAAGCCGGATCCTGCACTCAAGCTATATAAACGGATGGTGCTGTGCTTTATCGCGGTAACGGGCAGTAGGGCGATAGACTTGCTTTTAAGCGGCTGGCTTTTTAACCTACCCATCACGGATTTTTCACGCCTTTTTGTGCAATATAAAGGAGAGCCGGTGCTGATTACCGGAAGCAGCATAACCGGTTTATATATTGTACTTAAACTGCTGCTTACTGTTATGAATCCTGCGTGCTTTTTGCTGCTTTTTCCGCCGATTATTATTGCATTGATCCGCATGGAAGGCATTCCGATTAGCCGCTTACAGTATCAGCTTAAAAATATGACGCTTGCGGTAGGCAGCCTCTGTGCGGTTTTTTATGTTATATTCCCGTTCTTGCAAAATGTAAACAGCCTCGGCCTTCTTACAGAAGGAAGCCTCCTTGCACATATGCTTGCCGTTTCTTACCGGTTTGTTTCAGTTATCTTCATGGTAATGTATGCGCTTTTCTTTGCCTGGGCGGCTCATGCCTGTAAAGTGCAAGTCCTCACCCCCTTCCCCTTCATTCAAAAGGTATTCTATCGCGTTATACGAATCGCGGGGCTCATTTGCGGATGGATATGTATCGATTCCGTGCCGACACTGCTGCATAATTTCAAGATACCGATCGGCGTATTTACCGTATTTTTACACCGTTCCGTCCCCTTCCCGTTTTATGAAGACTTGCTGCTGTACGGATTATTCGCCGCCGCAGGATTATATGTACTGAATACCCACGCAAAGAAGCGGTTTAACAGCTTACCGAGCGGATACCAAACAGAACGTGCACACATACGGCAGAACAATGCACCGGCAGATACTGCCGCCGAAAAAGTTGGGGCGAATGGGATCGCTACGGG
This sequence comes from Treponema sp., assembly GCA_052169815.1. Taxonomy (GTDB): domain Bacteria; phylum Spirochaetota; class Spirochaetia; order Treponematales; family Treponemataceae; genus Treponema. Next base: position 15,755 of record JBQNBR010000029.1, on the reverse strand, counting down.
AAATGCTTTTATAATGGAAGAAACCGACGAGATAAAGCGGCAATACCACTCTTTTTTTATTGAAAAGGGATTAACCGAACGGGAAGCCGATGTCGCCGTCCTTATCGCTTTTGCCAAAAGCAATAAGGAGATTGCACTTGCATTGGACATCGCCTACAACACGGTAAAAAACCACATCGCAAATGTGTATAAAAAAACCGGTACGCATAACCGCTTCGATCTTGCCCGCTTTGCAAATGCCGGCATTACACTGCCGTAAGGGTCAGCGATATCCCATCCCCATCTGTTTTACAGTACAAATACTTGATTAAACCTGAAAAAGCATAGATACTGTGCCGCATGTCATATACGGTATATTGCTCCATTGAAATAGTTATGGCCCTTTTAGGCTTCATTTGTTTTTTTGTGTTATATTTTATTCCTGCAGGATACGGCAAATTCATCGATAAAAAATGGGGGTTCAGCTTCAGTAATAAACCGGCATGGATGCTAATGGAAGCCCCCGCCCTCATCGTCATGGTGTATTTGCTTTTCACGCTCAACTATGAACATAAACCGGTTCGGATGCTGCTTGCATCTTTTTTTATGGTGCACTACGCTCAACGCACCTTTATCTTCCCCATGCTGCTCAAGGGTAAAAGCAACATGCCGCTTCTGATCGTACTCATGGGTATGCTTTTTAATACCGTCAATGCGCTTTTAATCGGATTGTGGATTTTCCATTTTTCGCCGGCAGAAATGTATGATAAACACTGGATTACCGATCCGCGCTTTATTATCGGTACCGTTTTATTCGTTGCCGGTATGTGTATCAACATGCAATCCGATGCCTACATCCGTTCGTTGAGGTCAAACGGCGACAGCAAGCATTACTATCCGTATCGGGGACTGTACCGCTACATCACCAGTGCGAACTATTTTGGAGAATTGGTAGAGTGGCTGGGCTTTGCCGTGTTAACGTGGTCGTGGGCAGGTTGTCTATTTGTGTTTTGGACCGCTTGCAATTTAGTGCCGCGCTCGCACACCATTCATAAAAAATATGCCGCGGCATTCCCTGACGAACTATCCCGCTATAAACCTAAACGGATCATTCCATTCTTATACTAATGGGCAGCTCGCAAACCGGTCTATTGTTAGTATTCATAAGCTAATAGACCTATTCGATAACTGCGTTTTCGAATAGGTCGACGAGTTCTAAATCGCACAAATAGCACGATTTAGAACATCGCATTTCAAGGTAACCTGTTCAGAAACGGAAGTTTCCGAACAGGTTTAATATATCCCGGCCGTCCTCCGCCGAATACGATTCGGTTTCATCGATCCCGTGATCGTCATACCACACTTGCGCATAAAACGGGATGTGCTTGGCAAGCTCGCCGAAATTCCACGGCGGAGCGCTGCAGCATTCGGGGCACCAATGGCCTGTTTTAAGCACCAAATAAGGGCTTGCCGTAAACAGGTGCCCGTTATGGCACCGCCATTGCAAGGGACTGTACATATCGCCGCGGGTCATCGCGGTACTCACGCATGTGCCGCCGCGGAAATGCGCTGCCTGTTTTACATCTTCAAGGCCGAGTTCTTCGGTCTTTTTGGCCTCATCGTAGCCGTGGTCGAGCAGCAAACCCCTTTGCTCCAGTAAAGCTTCATCTTTTAATTGTTCATAGTCCAAAAAAGCGCCCGTTTCGGGATTTTGATTGTTGCACAGCAAAAAAAACTGTCCCCAGCTGCGCGCAAGTGCACGATATGCCTGCAGCGAACCGAAAAACGCCTGTACTCTTTTTTCAAGATGGTGCGATACCCAAAAGGCCGGCGCATTGTTGGAGCGCAGAAGAGGCATAATCGCAAAACGCCTGATAAGATGCGGAAAGGGTTTGCCGAACTTAAAATACCGGCATTTCTTTTCAAGTTTGGAAAAAAAATCCTCAAAGCCTTCATGCTGAAAATCGAGATATTCGTTCAATATATGAGAGTCGGCAAACCACATGCAATGAAAGTTGCGGATTGCGTTCCATTCAGGCCGAAAGATTTCAGTAGCGCTGCGTCCCATCATTTTAAAGCCGCGGTCAAGTGTTTCAAAGCCCGTAACGCGCGCTGTCTTGCCGTTTCCGATATTGTATACTTTTTTCCAGAAATCGGGACCAAGCGTCCCCGCTGCATCTTTTTCAACAAGATTTTTCAAAAGCAAACCGGAAGTACGTGCAGTCGCCCATTCTATCGGCGCATTCCAGCAAGTGTGAAACATAAGCCCGTCGTGCATATTATTCAAAAGCACCCGGTCATATAAAATACCGCTTTGACGAAGCGATACCCAGCACAAAGGAGACTCGATAACCGCACGTTCAGCTTTTACTTTGCTTGCCGCATATATATCGAATACACTTGGCATAAGCGGATCCCCTACCCGCCCCCACGGATGTTTAAACGTTCTGTTACCGTATTCCGCAACCGTGCCGATGTACACAAATTTGATTTTTTCAATTTGCCCGCTGTTGACCACCGCTTCAAGGAGGTTCTTGGTGCCAAGCCAATTGGTACGGCATGTTTCATCGGGATGGTGATCGGCGGCAGGGGGAATAACCGCCGCACAGTGCAGCACATAATCGGCATCCTTTACACCGGCTAGGCAATCGCTATACTGTTGGATATCGCCGAACAGTACCTCAACACGCCCACTTTTTTGAAGTTTTTTTGCCAACCGTCTGTTCGCTTTATTCGCACGCAAAAGAATCCTGCAGCGGAACTTTCCTGTCTGAACAATCTGCGCCAATGCTTCGGATCCCATCGTTCCCGACGCACCGGTAATAAAAACCAATTTCATACCGCTATCCTATGGAATAGTTTTTTCGTTCCTCAGCATCGTTTCAAGGACAGCCCCTATGTCGGCATCTATGCAAATTGAGCGGTCCCGTATGTCCGCAGGGCAGTTCGCTTCGCCGTAGTTAATGCAGCCATACGTTGCACACGGGTTACCGGCAGTCATCTGCCAAAAGGGATATTTAATGATGCCGGGCGTGTTGGGGCCTACTCCCAGTTCCAAAAAAAGAATGGAGCCGTCTTTATACGAAGCAAGAAAATCAGCATACCGCTGCGCCGCCCGATGCCAACCCGCATCTTCTACAAACGTAGAATCGCTTCGGAGATTCATCGTCATCGGTTTTCCGCAGCGCGGACAGTACGGAATTAAATCGGAAGGAATGCGCATATCGTGCTGCTCCGCAACCATTTGCCTCACGGCAGCTTCGTTATCGTAGGTACCTTCATGGCAAGGAACAGAACACTGCCATAAACCGTAGTCGCCCTGCGTGTAAAAAAGCCGCTCCTTAGCAAAGCCTGCCGATGTTGAAAGCCCTGCCCCTGCTCCAATCAAGATTGCTTCGGCTCCTGAAAGCGCTTCGGCCAGCTGCTCAATGAGAACCGAAGATACGTTTGTAGATTGCATAATCTTTTTCCGTAAAAACATTGAAAATAACCGCCATATCGCTGTGCGTACGCTTTTTGTAGTCTTGTACGCTGCGGACGGCAATCTCGGCAGCCTGATCATTCGGAAAGTGAAATTCGCCCGTCGAAATGCAGCAAAATGCGAGACTTTTCACTGCATGTGCTTCGGCAAGCTCCAAACACGAGCGGTAGCAGGACTCAAGCAGGGTACCATCTTGTTTTGTCAGACTTGCTGACACAATCGGCCCTACCGTATGCAGTACATACGTACTCGGCAAATTGAATGCACCGGTTATCTTGGCCTGTCCCGTTTGTTCTTCATGCCCCTGTTTTTGCATGAGCTCGTTGCACGCAAGGCGCAGCTGTATACCGGCTGCCGAGTGAATAGCGTTGTCAATGCAGCTGTGGCATGGGGCAAAACAGCCGAGTAAGGCGCTATTTGCCGCATTGACGATCGCATCGCAGCGAAGCAGCGTGATATCGCCCTTCCACAGGTAGAGGTCTTTTTGAACCGGCGTCAAACTTTTGTAGTCTGTGATGCCCCGCTCGGCTGCATCCTGCTTTAAATAGGCATCTTGTACCGCAAGGAATTCCGCATCGATAGGTTCGGGCGGGCGGACATTGCACAGCGACCGGAATAATTGCTTTTGCTCCGCTTCCGTTTCAGGAATAGACACCTCCTTATACCGCGCTTTTTCTGCAAGCAGCCGTTTAATTACATATAGCCTTCGCTCTGTTTGTGTCATAGCCGATTACCCCAACTGCTTCCGGCTTTTATCGGCTTTTTCACAAGCCATCGACGGCATTACCAGCCTGCTTGAAAGTTTAAATTTTTTACATGTTATCGGTGAAAACAACAAAGACATATATTCCGCCTTAAAAAGATATATAGCATGATACTACCATACTTATACAATATTGGGAACCAGAAAGATGACATGTTTTGAATTGGTAGGATAACCACGATAAACAAGAGTAATTTGAAAACCGATACGAGCTGTCAGACAGTGTTGTCGCAATTAATTGGGTATGAAGCGGAAGAAACAAGTTGTTTTTTCTAATAAGTACGATATATTGTACTTATGGAGAGTAAAATATGGATGCAATTACCTATTCTGATTTACGGCGCAACCTGAAAGCATACATGGACAAAGTTTACAATGACCATGAGCCATTGATAATATCAAGAAAAAATTCGGAAAATGTGGTTCTTTTATCGATACATGAGTATAATAGTCTTATTGAAACCGATTATTTACTTAGGAATGAGGCGAATGCAACTCATTCAAAAATAAACGATTTGATAAAAGAAATTGAAAGAACGCCGTTTACAGGCACAGGAAAACCTGAACCGTTAAAATATGCTTTGTCCGGATACTGATCAAGGAGAATAAATCATGAACATAGAATCGTGTATCAAGTAGAAAGGCGGCAGTTAGTGTTTATTTCTTTACTAGAGGCTATTAGCCAATACCATTAAAGACAATACCCAACACAAATACCAGCAGCGTCAACCCGCAAAACAGATATTTGCCGAGCGGATAATACCACGATCCGATTCTGTTTCGTCCTTTTGAAACCTCATCTTCTACAAATTTTTTGCCGTATACCCAAAAGAACATAATGCCTGCCAATCCTGCGCCGAGCGGACAGACATAGATAGATACAAAGTCCATCAAATCGCCTACAATCCCTTGCATGCCTATTCCTGCAAAAAAGCCTATTACACCGATAATACCGACCGCCTGCAGACGGCTTAATTTGAACCTGTCCTGCAAAGCGGCAATCGGCGCCTCAAACAAGGTTATCAAGGAGGTAACGCCGGCAAAAAGAACCGCTGCAAAAAAGATGATACTCAATATTGAGCTTCCCGGCATATTCTTGAACAAGTTCGGCAAGAAGATAAACATAAGCCCCGGTCCGCCTTGATCCAAACGGCTTCCAGCAGTTGCCATGGCCGGAATAATCACAAGTGCGGCAAGCATCGCTGCCAGTGTATCGAACAATGCTACATTCCATGCCGAATTGATGACGTTTTCCTCATCAGACAAATATGAGCCGTAGATCAGTGTTCCGTTTCCGACGATGGACAACGAAAAGAATGCCTGTCCCAGTGCGAAAACCCATGTCATCGGATCGGCAAGGCCTTGAGGCTCGATCTTAAAAATATAGCGGTAGCCGTCCGATGCGCCAGGCTGAAACAGCATATACACCGCAAGCCCCGCAAACATCAGAAAGAACAGCGGCATCATAATCTTATTCGCCTTTTCTATACCGCCGGCAATCCCGAAAGCCATAATCACAAAAACGATAAGCATACCAACAGCCTGCCATACATTATTGCCGAATGGAGATGCCATGACGCTGAACCGTGCTTCGAACTCTTCAATCGAAGCCGGAGACAAGGTAGTTCCGGTAAAGGAACCTATCGTGTACTTGAGAATCCAGCCGACCACGACAGAATATCCGATCGCTAGCACAAAAGAACCTAAGAGCGGAATAAATCCGATAGCCTGTCCCAACCGCTTATGCCTGCGCGTTTCCATCGCTTTACCGAAAGCGCCAATAGGTCCACAACGCGTACCGCGGCCGAACGCCATCTCTTCAACAATACCGAAAAAGCCTATCACAATAACAAAGAGACAATACACTACTAAGAAAGTACCGCCCCCATATTTTGAAACACGGGTGGGAAACATCCAAATATTTCCAATACCGACGGCGGAACCGATACATGCGAGAATAAACCCCCACTTTGTACCCCAAAAGTCGCGCGTTGCGTTTACTGCCATAATAACCTCTCTACCGTCTCGCATTATTCAGCCGGTATAAGGTGCGCCTGGAAGTGCCTGAGAATTGGAGGCTCCCACGTAATCTTATACCCGCTGGTAATCTTGTCCGCTCTTGCTTGTATCGCGATAAGCGCATCAGCCATGATATCGATATGCGCCTGCGTATATACCCGACGGGGAATAGCCAACCGAGTAAATTCAAATTCGGCGGGAATTTCTTCGCCCGTTTCCGCATCGCGGTCCATCATGTAGGAACCAATATCGCAGGAGCGGATCCCCGCCTCTTTATATAATTCGATCGCGAGCGTTTGTCCCGGATACTGGTTTTTGGGAACTTTGGGGAACATCGCCTGCGCATCGATAAAGACACCATGTCCACCGACCGGCGCCTGGTAGACAATACCGGCATCATCAAGCCGCGAAGCAAGATACTCCATCTGCCCGATCCGATAGCGGAGGTAATTTTCGTCCAATCCTTCGTACAAACCGATAGCGAGAGCTTCAAGATCACGTCCGTTTAACCCGCCGTACGTATAAAAGCCTTCATACGAAATACAGTTCGCCTTTATTTTGAGGATAACAGGCGATTCGGCCTCCTTTACGCCGATCATACCGCCCATATTGACGATGGTGTCTTTTTTGGCAGACATGGTAAATGTATCGGCAAGTGAGAACATTTCAAAGATGATTTTTTTAATAGGCCAGTCCTTACATTCGGCTTCATCCCGTTTGACAAAGAACGCATTTTCAGCATAGCGAGCTGCATCGATATTTAAATGAATACCGTATTTTTTACATACGGCGGCTGTATCACGCATATTCTGTAAGCTAACAGGCTGTCCGCCTGCAGAATTGTTGGTGATAGTCATAACGACCATGCCAACGTTTTCAGGCCCTCTTTCTGTGATGATTGCTTCAAGCTTTTTAACATCCATGTTGCCTTTGAAGGTACACCGGTGGGAGGGGTCTTTCGCCTCTTCGACGACACAATCGATCGGGCGCGCTCCTGCAAGGGTAACGTGAGCACGGGTGGTGTCAAAAAACATATTGGAAATCGCAACCTGTCCTTTTTTCAAGATATTCGGAAACAGCACTTTTTCAGCTGCCCGGCCCTGATGTACCGGCTGAAAAAAGCCGTAACCGAAGACGTCTTTTGCCGCATCCATTAAGCGGTAATACGATGAAGCGCCTGCATAAGCTTCGTCTCCCTGCATAACGCCTGCCCATTGGTACTGGCTCATGGCGTTGGTTCCCGAATCGGTTAAAAGATCGATATAGCATTCTTCGCCTTTTAAGTGAAATAGGTTGTAATGCGCCCGTTGAATTGCTTGTTCACGCTCCTCGCGGGTCATCATTTTCAAGGGCTCTACGACTTTTATTCTGAATGGCTCTGGGATGTACTTAATTGCCATAACATTTTCCTCCATAAAAACTTTCCTTAAAATGTAACAGGTGAAGAAATATCAATTTCTGAAAACTGTTACATTCGTGCGCGAAAAGCGCACACGTTAATACGCAAGTTTCCGATGAGGAAACTTGACGGTTAGCGAGACAGCCTTATCGCGGCTGCCGAAGTTATACCTTGTGTTTGTTCGGACAACAAGTAGCTACCCCGGTCGTCGATAATCGACAGGCGGACAGTAAAACAGTTGTTCTATATGGGAACCTCTAACACCTGCAAGCCTATCGGCTTGTTCTGTAAGGAAGTAATTATCATATCCGATCAAGTGGGCCTGCGAATCAGTTTTTTAAAGGTATTCTGTATGTGGTAAGATTTTACCATAGGATTCTGCATCTGTCAAACAAAAAATGATAAGACGGTTAAAACGAAGTCCTTGCAAGAGCTACCTTTTATCGCTATAGTGTTTTTACATCTAAGGAGCGGGTATGTATAATTTTATGTTTAATGTGCCAGTGAAAATCTTATTTGGGAAAAAGAGTATCGATAAGCTTGCCGATGAAATACTGCGATACGGCAACAGAGTGCTGATCTGCTACGGCGGAGGCAGTATAAAACGAATAGGCCTCTATGCGTCCATCATTGCACAGGTAAACAGCAAAGGATTATACGCTTGCGAACTAGCAGGTATTTCTCCCAACCCGCGTATAGAAGAAGTAGAGAAAGGCATCCAACTGGTACGGGAACACAAGATCGATTTCATTTTAGCGGCAGGCGGAGGGAGCGTTATCGATTGCGCAAAAGCAATCGCTGCAGGTTCGCAGTACGACGGCAGCCCGTGGGATCTCATAACGGGCAAAGCGCCGGTTACTGGCGCGCTGCCGCTTGGAACTGTTTTGACCTTATCCGCAACCGGTTCCGAAATGAATTGCGGGGCGGTGATTTCCAATATGAGCACCAAAGAAAAGCTCGGATTCGGCAATCCGGCCATGATGCCGAAGTTTTCCATCCTCGATCCTACCTATACCTTTTCAGTACCAAAAGGGCAAACGGCCGCCGGTACCGCCGACATTATGAGTCATACCTTTGAAAACTACTTTTCGCTGGATGACGGCGCTTTTCTACAGGATAGATTTGCCGAAGGAGTTTTAAAAACCTGTATCACCTATTGTCCCGTTGCGCTCCGCGAGCCTGAAAATTACGAGGCACGCGCCAATCTGATGTGGGCAGGCACCTGGGCCATTAACGGCGTATTGAACAAAGGGAAATGCACCGATTGGTCGGTACACGCTATCGAACATGAATTGAGTGCCTTTTATGATATTACCCATGGAGTAGGACTGGCTATTTTAACTCCTCATTGGATGGCTCACGTGTTAAACGATTCAACCGTGCAAAAAATCGCTACATATGGTGTAAATGTATGGCATATTGCCGAAAGCCAAGACCTGTATGCTGTTGCGCGGGAAGCAATCCGCCGGACAGCAGCATTTTTCAGATCCATCGGCCTTCCGTCCTCCTTACGCGAACTCAACATTGGAACGGAAAATTTTGAGCTTATGGCTCAGGCTGCCGTCCAGCACAAAGGCAAAAACGGAAGCATCAACGGGTTTCAAAAACTAACCGTGCAAGACGTATTGGCAATTTACCAAGCGGCATACTAAAGGGAAGCTTTAAACCCCTTTAGTTTTTTGCAGATGCCATAAGCTTTGCGTTATGAGTGAAGATGTGTTACTATTTACCACATTGATAATGGCGTCGCAGTGCAGCAGCGTGATATCGCCTTTCCACAATGATCGATTACACCGCTCTTTCTAATTCAAAAGAGACTTTGCCTCTTTCGGCCACTGTAATTCTCAAGCAGCGCTCTGCCTACATAATCGCCGATAACTGCTTCCGCTTGTATCGGCTTTTTCACGAGCCATCGGCGCATTACCAGCCTACTGGCAAGTTCAAACTTTTATGCTATCGGTGAAAACAATAAAGACATAAGCTTCGCCTTAAAAAGGTGTATAGAACAGAACGATACTACTATACTTATACATTATTGTCTATCAATAGTAGCGAAGGTAACTTAAAGCGCTACTTTAAACGGTATTTCCGAACATCCGTCAAGGCTCGGTATTATCCCGCTGCATAGTAAAATAATGCAGTAATTCGGCATAGAGGCTGCCTTTTTTTTCAAGCTCGGCATGAGTACCGTATTCTAAAATGCGCCCGTTTTTTAAAACCGCACATTCTTTCGTCAGGGTCCGCAAGACATTAAACTTATGGGAAATGACCACAAGCGTTTTACCACGCATGGCGGTACACAAAAGATTCAAACAATCTTCTTCGGTTTTTGAATCAAGCGATGTAAAAGGTTCGTCTATAAGGTAAAAGAGCGCATGCTCTTTGGTTAAAAACCGCACCATAGCAATGCGTTCTTTTTCTCCGCCGGAAATATCGCTGCCGTTCTCTCCCAAATTCCGTCCATGTAAGTGCTCCAATCCGAACGACGCTATAAGCGAATCTACTTTGTCTTTATTCACCAGTATCATATCGCAATATACCTGTGCTAAAAATTCGGGGTTGGGATTTCGACTATAAAAAGAAGTTACAAACTGTTTTTCTTCAGCAAGCATCTGCCGCGGCGTACCGTTAGGAATACCGAACAGTTCCGATAGTTCAGCACACCATTTTTTTTGTGAAACGGCGCGTTCAAACACCGCTTTTATGCTATTGAATGTAACGGCATACTGTTCGCTATCGGTCATTTCTCTTCCTAGACAGATATTCTCATAGAGACTTCCGTTGATAACGGTACTCGTCTGTTCATATACGCACATCAAATGATTTAAAATGGGCTGCGGAATGCTAAAGATATCGCAGCCGTTTATGGTAATAGATCCTGCGGAGGGACGCAGTTCGCCTAACAACAATTTTACAATGGTGCTTTTCCCTTCACCTGAAATCCCAACGAACCCTAAGCTATCCCCTTCTTTTAATGAAAATGATATGTCTGAATAGTCAAATTGCATGTTTTCTCCTTTCACCGTATGTTCACTATAAGAAAAACAAATATCCTTTGCGGATAACACAGGAGACATTAAAAGATTGATGCTGTGATAGTCTTTTATTTCCTGCCTACATTCCGCATATATCTTATTAAGTAGTTCATAAGAATGTTCGGCGTCAATTACAATCATCTTATATTTTCCATGATATGCAACCGGAACGAGGATAAAACCGAAATAGGAAAGTAAAACGGTAAAGCCTCCGTACGTTATTTTTCCCGTCATAATATCCTGAGAGGCAATACAGATAAAAACGATAAATGCGATAGCTGAAAGGATTTCCGAAAGTCCCGTTTTCAATTCTTTATAAAACACATACTTTTTTTTAAATTCGGTGGACTGTTGTTCCAGATGTTCAAGCTTTGACCAATAATGCTTATTATTACCGAATTTTAAAATAGTTTTTGCATTGTCAATGTAGGTAATGAATTGAGGCTCCACTGAATACTGTAATGCTACGAGTGCTTGAGTAATTTTCTTTAACCTTTGCGAAAAAAAATAGTCGAAAAAACAGTAGGCAGCGATGGTAGGCGGAAACACAAATAAAAACGAATATGACCATTGCAAACTTATACCGAGTGCAGCCGCTGCAACGATAATTGAAACAAGAAAAAAGAGCCCGGAAGGATCAGCGCAGCAAGCAAGTTGTTCCGGTTCACGTGATAAAAAGCTTGTGTAAACACCCGTTCCCTTATGCGCTATATTCTTTCTATTAAATAGAACAAGCCGTTGAAATGTCGAGCATGAGATGTTTTTGATAATATCGTTTTTTATCTTGGTAAAGGTAACGTATAAGCAAAAATACGCAAATCCGTTTAAGAGAATACAGCCGGCCGTTAATAAAAAATAGAGCGAATTCTGTAATTCTTTATTCCAGAGGCTGTCAATCATTTTTCCTTCAAAAATCGGGATGACAATATCACATACTGAAATCAGTATGATACAAACGCTATATAGTACAAGGGATAGGGGATGTATATTGATAAAAAGATTTTTAATAAGTGATTTTTCCGGCATACTTTTTCCCTCTTTATTCGGTATAAGAAAAACAAAGACGTTCCGCTTGCAATGTGTTTTTAGGCTTTACGTTAGGAAATACATAATCTTTTTGTAGGGAGGGCATAGTACATTCCGATAAAAATTCCCCTTTATTTTCAAAGCCTTCTTCAATCCACCTTTTGATTTTAAAAAAATACTGATATTTTGAAAGCGGCTGCAGTAAAAGCGGAATATAGCTTAGCAGCATGATAAGCGCTCCCTGCGTAAGGCTCCTTGAAAAAATGCTCGGCAAGGAAATTATGATAAATACTGCGAAACAAATCACTTTTATATAGGATAAAAACACCGATTGCAGGAGGATAAGGTTATCCGTCTTTTTCCGTATTTTTATAACGGCAGACAATTTTTCATTGTAGCGGTTCATAAAAAAAGAAGGCCGTCCGAATTTTGTAATGATATTCGATTGGGAAAAAACGGCATGTATGTTTGCGGAAAGTTCGGGCTCCATCGCTCTTAAAATCTTAACGTACTTTTTATAGCGGTACGTACTAATAAAAACAATGCTCAGGGATACGCTCCACATAATGATGACTGCATACAAAATTGTTTGAGATATACGCGTTAAAAAAAGCAATGCGATAACGGCCTGTCCCGTACTTACCGCTACGTTTAAAAGAGCCGGATATGCAATAAAAGAAAGATCGTTACCGATATTTTTGATACCGTAATATAATCCCGTTGACCCCACCGATTTTAAAAAGGCTGCGGAAACAAATTGAATACGTTTTATAAGGGAAAGTTTTTCTGTCATTTCATATTTAAGCATTAAAAATGCAGGCAGCATGGAAGTACATGAAATAACAAATACGGATGCTATGGAAACGGCTGCCATCTTTACCATGTTTAAAACGGAAAAACCGCTTTGGACAACGGAGTCTATGAATTTGCTTTGCAAAATAGGAATGACAATACTCGCACAGAGCGCGCAAACGCTTAACAGCACCACCAGGCATAGCATGCCTTTATGTTCCATTTTTACATAATCAATAAATAGCTTTTTATACATACTATTCCTCTCATAACTATAAATACGGCATATACAAAGATCATATATACCGCCCACATAACAACCTTAGCTGCGCGTCCAATCTCTTGGACAAACGTTATTACGTCCAGATGGATCCCAGAAAGGGGTTACGCCGTCTTTTTCAATTTCCATATCCACCTCCTTATTTATATTTATGAATCTAACAGCAAATCTCGTGCTAGATTCATAGTTTCATTATAAATACAATGCCGTTTCCCATTGACCGAGAAATACAGTGGGCACCCACCAAAACAAATAGGCAGTTTTTTACAAGCCCGGCATTTTTTATCATTAAAAGGCGACTTCGAATACCACTTAAGTATTTTATTTTCATCCCAATTAAAACCGTGATTATCGATATATCCAATACAAGCAGTATGACAGCTGGTATCATTAAAGCATTTCCATATTTTTAAATCTGGAGTTACCATTATTGAATTTTTCCCGCCGTCACCACTGCAAAAAGAAAACCCGTATTTATCGAATGGAGAAAGGATTTTAAACCCCATTTGCTTTGCTGTCATTGAAATATCTTTATAATTTAACGCATTGCTATTCGAAAGCTCAAAGCAATTGGTATTAAAAATAGGCTTAAAATAAAATTGGAAATATTTTTTATCGTCGGAAGAAAAATTATCAAGATATTCTTTATATATCATCACCGGTATTGTTAAGCAAATTCGCTCTAAAAGTAATTTCGCTCTGGTAATTTTTCATCAACATATAACGCATAACATCGCGCGCATTAGAAATAATCAAATCGAAAGTAGGTAGTCCGGATTTTGTAGATCTCAGACTATTATGATTCTTTTTATTACAGTCTAACGTAATATGAATTTTTTTTATATTTGAATAGATAAGCTCGTCATAATTAAGCGTATTTAATAAATAACCGTTTGTAGTAATAGACGCTGAATAATTAAATAAATCCTTTTTAGAACGATTATTTATTTCTTTTAAATATGGATAAACTTTAGACCACGACAGTAAAGGCTCTCCACCAAAAAGTGAAATATGAATATTCATACCGGCATGCAATATACCATCAAGCGTTTTAAAAAATAAATCAATATCGGTTAATGACATTTCTGCATTATGTTCGTTTTCAAAGCAATATGGGCATGCAAAATTACACTGCAAGGTTGGTAAAAGTGTAACAGTTAAATTTGATGGATCATAGAATTGTGCATTGTAAAAATAATGTAATCGAGAAATTTCATCTAAATCGGCAGGAACTATAAAACCATTTTTATATAAAACAGAAAAATATTTATAACTTTCATCCGATGGATCTGATAAAAAATGAAGTATATCCTCTTTTTCTTGAGGAAAAATTTTCGCTACAGCTCTTGTGTATGTATTAACCAAAAAAGAAGAACCATCGTATTCATCTACTAAGGTATAATAGCGCTTCTTAAACTTTTTTACTTTATTCATAGTGTGAATGATAATAGACAAATTGAACTTTTGTCAAGCAGAAAATAGTGAGCCCGCAGGGATTCCGCATTATAACTATTTGAAAGAAATAAAGTATTGAAGAAGGTGTAAAGAATGGTAAAATGGTGTTCGGGTGGAGGAAATGACATTAGAAGAAGCATTCGAGAACATTACCGACGCAAGGATTGAAAGATGTAAGAAACATAACCTTGTGGACATACTGATGATCGTGTTTGTGGGGATACTGTGCGGGTATAAAAGCATAGAACAAATACAGTTTTATGCTACATTAAGCGAGAGTATCCTTAAAAAATATCTAAAGCTGGAAAACGGTGTACCGAGCAGTGACACAATTCTGCGAGTACTTGCACGGATTGATGCAAAGCAGCTGGAAAAAGTATTCATAGACTATGCACGCGAGACATTCGGAACAAAGGTTGCAAAAAACGAAGTAATGGCGATTGACGGGAAAACCATCAGGCGATCTGAATACGCACCGGCAGACGAAGATAAAACGCCGCATAAAGCCGCTCATGTAGTTTCAGCTCAGGTCCCATTCACTTGGTGTGTGCTTCGGACAGGTAAAAACGGAAGAAAAATCAAATGAAATTACCGCCATTCCTGAACTGCTGGAGCTGTTAGACTTAAAAGGCATGATCATTACCATCGATGCAATGGGATGTCAGAAAAAAATCATGGAGAAAATCGCAGAGAAGAAAGCTGATTATGTCATTTCACTGAAAGGAAATCAGCAATCGATCCACAACGATGTAAAAGAATTTTTTGATCATCCTTGTGATGCAACCTACTGTCAGTGTTATAACATTCAGCATATTGAGTACCATATCGAAATCGGACACGGAAGAATTGAAAAGCGAACCTGTTATCTTTGCACGAATATCGATTGGCTTGTAGAAAAAGATGAATGGAGTAAGCTCAATGCTATTGGCATGCTCGTATGCGAAAGAACGGTAAAGAAAAGCGGGAAGAAATCTATTGAAAAAGATATTTTTTAACATCGCTGACAGATGTTAAAACGGCTGCTTTTGCAATGAGGGCGTATTGGGGGATCGAAAATAATCTACATTGGGTTCTCGATGCGATTTTGAATGAAGATTATTGCCTTGTACGGAAAGATAATGCAGCGGCAAACTTACATGTCTTAAGAAAAATTGTTCTGAACATTCTCAAGCAAGTTGACTTCTCGGATATTATAAAAGCAAAGAAGATGCCGCTTTGTCATAAGCAACACCTATGCGATAAACGGGAGGATTGCCTCGAAAGAGCCTTGCAGGCTTTATAATGCGGAATCTCTGAGTGAGCCCGAAGAAAATCATATAAGTCTTGACGGTAAAGCTCTTAGAGCAAGCGGAGATAAAGAGACAGGAATAGAGTTGTTCCCTGTACTGCATACCTAGCCTTTGTAGTTTTTGAGCGGAACATCGTTTCCCTGTGCATCTTGCACTGAATAATCGTAGATAGTCATTTTTCACCTCGTATAATAAAGTCATAGAATTATCTTGTATCATTTGGGTAAAATAACCTGT
>JBQNBR010000028.1:0-22980 GCA_052169815.1 Treponema sp. | reverse complement strand
GATAAATCATGCTATGATGAAGTAAAAATAAATCATGAAGAATTGATGTCTTTGAAAAGAGATGAAACCGCTATTATTTTTCTTTGTGCAGACGCTTTGGTACGATACAGATTTTTATAAGCGGCAGATAGTATATTTGTATTAAGTAGAAAAAACGCTTTTGAAAATAGCATTTCCATTTCCAAAAACAGGGGGGGGGGGGCATATTATAAAATTCTTCCATAATTGTCAATCTCCTTTCGTATTTAGACTCTATGTACCGGTTCCATATCTCAGTGTTCAGTGTATGCTTAATTATAGCACTCGAAAAGTTTGTTGTAAATGATTTTCTTACGTTTATAATTATAGCGTATCAGTAGTTCAGTCTTATAGCGGGGGGAAAAGCTGCAGCGGCGGCAAATCGGTGATAGGCGTTGTCTGCGCTGTGAGCATCTGCTCGGTACCGACAAGGCCTGCGGTACATCGTGGAATACACTGTGCCAATGCGCGGGCAAAGTCCTTCAGGTTCGCTTGCGTACAGCCGAGAATGCCGGAAGCGGTTTGCTGCCGCATTTCATGTGTAATACCGTTTAAAAACCGGAAAAAAGCGGCGGCGCTCTTTTGGCTCGGTGTTTGCGGTTGTAGGATATTGCTGTAGGTACCGGTAATAAGCGCATCGAGTTCAGAATCGCTTAGAGCTGAAAGAGCATCCGTTTCTTTAAGGGTTGCCAATATCCGGCATACTGATTGCAAAGGCTGAGGATCCCGGTAGCTCGTGATGAAAAAGCTATGGGCTAGGATATTTACGTAGGCGGAAACCCCATAGGCGCCGCCTGCCATGCGGATTTTCTCCCAGAGGGCACCGGTTTCAAGCCATTGCGCATACACAAGTGCCGTACCGTACGCATCATGCACGGTATTGGTAAACGGTACCGCAAGAGCACTAAAACCAACTTGGACTATAGTAGGAAAGCCCGAAAAGCGGCTGTTCCCTACCGCTGAAAGCGGCTCAGCATGGAGAGCGAGTTTTGTAGGAAAGCTGAAAGCGTGTAGGTGTGGGACAAGCGCTTGTTTCAGCTTGTGGGTTAAAGAATCGGTAGTGCATAGTTTTACCAACATCCCTGCCTGCAGTATTTTTTGGTGCATCGTATTGAACCGCGCAGCAAGCTCGGCTATCGATTCCGGTTGTGCTTCAAGTTCGGCATACCGCTTACGTAAAAATCGTATTTGTGGGATACCAAACCAAATATTTTCGTATTTTTTGGTTTCAGCATGGGTGGCGCCTGCATACGTAGCGGCCAAGCTCTGTCCCGCATAGGTTGGTAAGGGATCCATATCGTTTTTTACTTGAATAAAAATATCTTTAAGCCGCTTTTCATCGTTAAACTGGATCGTGTGTAAGTATGAAAACACCAGGTGCAAGGCAGGTGCAATGTATTCAGGTAGTATTTTAGTACGGATAAACAGCCACGGCCTTCCGGCAATAAGTTCGCTATCAATAGCGCCGTCAAAAAAGGAAAGCGGAGTACCCGCCCCTCTATTGCCCGCTGCAACGAGGACTGCACTCAGTCCGCCAGTTACATAGGCAAACTCGGAAGCAACACTGTCCCACGGCTTCGTTTGGGTACCCATAGAGGAAAGCATAGCTGTATAGAGTGTAAAAAAATACTGCTCCTGTTCCGAAAAACCATCGATAGGAACGGCAAGTGTGATATAGCTTATTTCGTTCGTCGGTAGTGCATGTGTGATAACCGGAACGGAGCCGATATACTCAAGCTGTTCTGCAATAGGAGGGAGTAGAGCCGGTAAATCCTGTTTGGCAATATGAGCAATAATCGATTCCGGTACGGGCACCTCTTTTGTGTTTTGTCGTTGCAACGGCTGCTTTTGAGTTTCAGCAAATTGTTTCGCCCGCTGCGCAGCTTGCGCTGCAAGCTGCCGGTCAATTGTTTCGGCAAAATGAATATCAGGATGCACCGACACCAAAGCCCTATGCGGGTTATCAAGCAAAAACGTACCGATGAGCTTTTCAACATAGTGTTCCTGTGTTTTTACACGCACTTTGAGCCGTTCAAATGCAGGGATAACCCGCAGTGCTGCATCAGGGGCAGTGCCATGCAGCCATCCGCGTAGGACACGCCGCATAAGAATAAGCGAAAAAGGCCCTCCTGACCGGATAATTTCCCTATGTGCAAATTCCAAACTATGCAAAGCGGTTTCTATAAGCTTTTGATCGATGCCGTTCGTAACAATCGTCCGTAAACTATCGAAAACAAATTGCTGAAATGCCTCCTCCGCGTTTGGTGTAAGGTCAACCAAACCTATGGTAAAGCACATGTTTTTTAATTCAGTTTGGGCACCGTTATACACGTAGACGTCCTCAGACAAATCCGTTTCAAGCAGCAGTTTTTGCAGTAAAGCCCCGTCGTGCCCCAAAAGCACCTCTTCCATAAGGATAACATCCATCAGTGCATCAATATCCTTGCTTTCAGGCAAGAGCCAATTCAGCATAACCGATATGGTATCCAGCCGTTTCCCTTCTCCTGCCGGAGCAGTAACCGAAAAAGATTGCGGCTGCGGATATGCTGCAATGGTAGGGATGAGCGGCGGTTTTGCTGCCGGTGTAAATTTACTCAAGAAACGCTCATTGAGAAAAACCATTTGCTTTTCGGTAGGGATGTTTCCATACAAAAACACCTTGCAATTAACCGGATGATAATAGTTTTTATGAAAAGCCAAAAAATCTTCATAGGTAAGATGCACAATGTCAGGGGGATAACCACCTGAATCGTGGGCATAGAGCGTACCCTGTAAAATTGATTGCCGCGCCCATTTTTCCATAATCGATTCAAAATCCGCATAGGCGCCGCGCATTTCATTGAGCACGACGCCGGAAAACGTGCTTACGCCTTTGTCATCGCACGCAAGGTGATAGCCTTCCTGCTCAAAAGTCGCCCGTTCCAAAAGCGGGAAGAACACCGCATCGCCGTATACCGACATCACATTGAAATAATCCGCTTCAATGATGCTCGAAGCAGGATACACTGTTTTATCCGGAAAGGTCATCGCGTTCAAAAAGGTTTTGACGCTTTGCTTAGCAAGCGTTAAAAAAGGGTCTTTTATCGGATAGTTTTTGGAACCGCAGAGCACTGAATGTTCTATAATATGCGCAACTCCGCTGCTATTAGCAGGCGGGGTCATAAACGCGAATGCGAACAGATTCTCTTCATCATCGTTTAAAATATGATACAGTTCCAAGCCGGTTCTTTCGTGGCGGGCATAGATGCCAATCGCGTTCATTTCAGGCAGTGGTGTTTTTGAAACAATAGTAAATCCATGTACTAAGGTATCCATACGTCTTGTTCGTCCTTTCCCTTCACCGCCAGCTTACCGGCAAGCCAATCTTGCCGTAAATCGTCTAAGAATTGATTGGTTACTGTTTTGCGGATATGCGGCGGAGCAGGATTTGCTTGCTGGGCATCCAGAATAAAACGGGAGCGGTTTTTTGATACATTTGATAAAATTTTAGTAATAAAGTCTGTTGGTTTATCTGAAATAAGCGCAGCAATTTCTTCATCCTGCATGGACGCAAGTTTTTTCTGCAAAAAGCCATCGTCTGCGCTGCATACATCATCAATGGTGAATAGTCTGTCTCGAATATCTTTTTCCAGTTCAGGATTTTGATCGGCAAGATTTTGCAAAATAAAATCGCCTATATCCGAATCGGTACGGCGGAGAATAGCGGCGAGTGCTGCCCGCCCATCAATGCGCTCGGCAGGATCGCTTTGTATCCGGTTGCATTTTTCGTGCATAGAAGCGCTCACTGTGCGTAGTACTTCAGGATTTAAGGTATCAAGCCGTGCCAAGCGCAGTACAATGTCTTTTTTTTCTTCATCTTTGAGCTGCGTAATGTAGGCGGCAGCAAGCTGCGGCTTGATTTGCGAAAGCACGAGCACCTTAGTGGCAGGCAATTCATCATCAAGAATACGGATGAGTTTTTCAATATCAATGCCTTCAAGAAAAGCAAATGGCTTTTCAGGGGGAAGCGGAGCTGCTTTCGCTATGATTGCCTGCGCTTTTTCATCTCCAAATGCCTTTTTTAAAATATTTTCTGCGGTTTCTACCCCGCCAACCGTGTGTTTAGCCTCGTTGTAAAGGGCGGTAAACTGACTTAAAATATAGGCTGCTTCATCTTTATCCACATGCCGAATGGTAAGCATTTCCGTTACCACTTTTTCTATTTGCTCATGGGTCAATTTTTGCAATACTTTTGCGGCTTGCGCTTCCCCAACTAAATATAAAAATTTTGCAACACGCCGGTACGGATCGCTTTCCTTTGCATCCTCATGCGATACTTTGATAAGACCGCGGCGCTCCATTTCATTTTGAAGATCACTCATAATTGCTCCACTTAACTGCAGCAGTGTACTCTCTTTTGAGCCTTGTATGCAAGGGCCTAGGTGCGTCAGGAATTCAGCTGAGAAGCGGAAAATAAGAAAAAACTGCTGCCTGATGAAATAGCACGCGTGAAAAGAAGAGGTCGTTCAGGCGCTTTCGCTTCGCTCAAAGGCCGTTCACTGCCCTCTTTTTTCACGCTTTCCCCGTAGACGCTCGTTCTTTTAGGGTATCGCTCAGTTGTATCCCTTCCTTCTTAAAAAAAATGCAGA
Source organism: Treponema sp. (assembly GCA_052169815.1). GTDB lineage: Bacteria > Spirochaetota > Spirochaetia > Treponematales > Treponemataceae > Treponema. The sequence continues at coordinate 18,334 of JBQNBR010000028.1, read as the reverse complement.
TTTGATAGCCGTTTTTGTACCGAAGACTCATAGGATAGGCAGCACGACTTAAGGAGGTCTCTATGCTGCAAACGAAGAATATCGGTTGGCTGACAAAGCTGCACGTCCACACAAAAGTGCTGCTTCTTTTAGTAGCAATGGCGAGTATGGGTTGTAAACAGCCGATGAAGCAAACGGATATCAAACAAACGCCGCAAACGCAAAAGACGGAAGCGGAAACCAAAAAAAACACTAAACAAGAAGGAGAAAAGAAAAACCAAAAAAAGCAAGAAGGGAACAAGGAACCTGCCAAAGAAAATACCGAAGAGGACGGTTCTGAAGAAGGAGCCGGAGAACTCACGTATGCCGGCTTACCGATGCCTGCACGCCTTTCTAAAACTCCTGAAGAGCCGCATGAAGATGTGAAATCGGAAGAAAAAATCGGTGAAACGGAGCCGATGATTGAAAAAGGAATTCCGGTAAAATATATCGAAAAAAAGAAAGCATACCGTATAGCAGCTGCTATCGATGAAAATTTATTGATTGATCCTGAAAGCGAATCGCTTTACCCCGGCGTTGTGTTAGCAGGCCCCGGTATCGATGACGGCAGCTACCGCGATATTACAGAAGGGAAAAGACGGAAGGCCGTGTACTCATGCAGTTTACAGGGGGCCAAAACCAAAAGCGGAACAGCCGGCACTGTTACCGGTGAATTTATACCCAATTTAGCCGATTACAGGAACTTTCATAATAAAGTTTTAACGCAAAAAATCGGGTATGCTGCCTCGATTAGCTCGAGCTACGAAGAAATAGAAATTAAAAGCAAAAGCGCTTTTGATGCGCAGTTTAAAATCGGTGTAGGGTTCGCTGCCGCCGGTTTAAAGGCCAAGATAGGCTCAGGGTTTAAATTTAAATCGGGAGAAGAAAAAAAACGGTACCTGATACGGTTTACCGAAACCTTTTATACGGTCAACATCAATCCGGATAGTAAACCGCTTATGACCGATATACCGAAAGAAATGCTGGGCGAGTCTATGCCGGTATACGTTTCGTCAGTCTCCTACGGCCGTCTTGCCTATCTTTCCATCGAAACCGATAAAGAATGGAAGGATATTAAACCGCATATCGACGCGGTACTCAAGTGTAAGCCGAATGAAGTAAGCGCTGATGTGTCGGCGCATATTGAAAAACTCGACGAAATGACCGCCACCAATATTACCATTATCGGCGGCAGCGGGAAAAGTGCCACAAAACTTACGAACTTTAGAGATTATATTGTAAACGGCGGTTTTTCTTCGGGTAACCCCGGACAAATTATTAAATATAAATTGCGCTTTTTACATGATAATGCTCCTGCCTATATTAAATACGCAGAGCTCTATGATACAATAGAAAAGGTGCCGCTTGCTGCCAAAGGAGTTGCCCTTACCGCTCAGGTTAAAAGCATCACCTCAAAAGTGACCGACGGCGTTACACTAAATGCTGAAATTTACGGTACTATTAAAATACAATCTCAGCGGGATCCTAAAAGTAATGCTGTTATTCTAAATTTACCAGCTAATAATGTGTTACGTGTTCCTTACGATACCCCGACGGCAGTAACACAGGAGCCTAAAACGATTACGTTACCGAATACCACCGGTCTTGTATGTGTTGAGTTTAATATAAAAGAACAAAATATTCAGCCGCTAGGAGATCGCGTATTTTATTTAGATCCTAAAGCTGCGGAGCCGAAAAAAAGACAGCAACTGTTTAAACCGCCTGAAAAACAAGTCCTGAAGACATTTACGTTGATCAACGATAAGCTAGAGACTGAAAAGGTAGAATTTACGATAGAGTTTAAAACCGAGTACGTCTTTCCCTAAACGCAGCATACTCCCTATAGTATGATTATGTAAGCCTTCTCAGCGCCGGCGCTCTTTGTGCCGGCGCTGTTTTTTTTATTCGATAATATACGTTTTAAGCGGAGGAAATCCGTTAAACTCTACCGAAGCATAGCTTGATGTGTACGCGCCGGTGCTTAAAAAATACAGCCGGTCGCCTGACTTCAGCGTAGTGGGCAGTTGATACTTATAGTCTTCGTAGACGATATCCATACTATCGCAGGTAGGCCCGGCAATGATAACCTCGCCGCGCTTTACGCCCTCTTCATCTTTCGAGGTGAAAATAGGGTACTTAATGCTTTCATTGAACGTTTCCGTGAGTCCGTTAAACACACCGGCATCGATATACACCCACCGGTACAGCGCCGTGTTGTTTTTCCGCGACACGGTGATAACTTCGGTAACCAAAATCCCCGCATTGCCCACCAGCGACCGGCCCGGCTCTAAAATAATGCGCGGGCATTCATCCCCAAAGTCGTCGCTGATATAGCGGTTAATTTCGCTTGCATATTCTGAAAGCTCATTCGTGGGCACAATATACGAAGCGGGAAAGCCTCCGCCCATATTTATCATTTTTAAAATAATGTCTTCTTCTTCGTCAAGCGATCCCATTAAATACTTGGTTTTAGCAATAGCATCATTCCACTGCCCAATATCCCGCTGCTGACTTCCTACATGGAATGAAATGCCGTACGGAATAAGGCCGAGCTCTTTTGCTAAAATACAAAGATCGTATGCCATATCAGGATGGCAGCCGAATTTGCGGGAAAGCGGCCAGTCGGCTGTGGTAGTGTTTTCAACCAGAATACGCACATATACTCTCGATCCGGGGGCATATTTACCGATATTTTTTAAATCTTCTTTACTGTCCGTTACAAAGAGCCGTACGCCTTTTTCATAAAAGTAGGCGATATCTTTTGCTTTTTTGATGGTATTCCCGTAGCTCAAACGAGCGGGGTCAACCCCAAGATCGATGATTTTATCTAATTCGTACCGCGAAGCAATATCAAAATGAGATCCTAAATCAATGAGCATTTTAAGCACGCTCGGATGCGGATTTGCCTTTATCGCATAATAAATATCCGCTTGAGGAAAAAAATGCTGTAATTCAAGATAGTTCTTTTTTATTGTTTCAAGGTTGATGAGAATACAAGGGGTTTCAATCTTTTCAGAAAACTGTAGCATTTTCTGCCAATCTTCGTCGCTGATGTAATCGGTTCTGAGCATACTGTACTCCAATTATATGAAAGAAATAGCGGATAATAGCATTCCGGTAGCGCCACTATAATTATATCTGGTAGGTGTGTCAATCATTTTTACTGCGTTTACCTTAAATAAAAAAAGCAGCTTGATTCTTTCCTTTTTTTGCTTATGCTAAAAAGTATGGTTATGTTAGGCATCATCAGCACATACGCACCGTTGTTCTGGCTTGCCGCTGCGGTTCTTTTTAGCATTATCGAAGCCCTTACGTTTGGGTTATGGACTATCTGGTTTGCACTCAGTGCAGTTGTTATGATTTTTGTATCATTGCTGCCGGTAAGTGTAGGAGGGCAATGCGTTAGTTTTGCGCTCTTATCGCTCGTGCTGCTCTTGGTTACCAAACCTTTGGTACATAAAAAGCTGCAAGCACATAAAGAACGAACAAATGCGGCAAGCCTCGTGGGGAAAAAAGTGTTCACCTTGAGCCCTATCACCGCTACCGCAAAGGGAGCAGTGAAAGTCAACGGGCTCATATGGGCGGCGGCTTCGATTGACGAATTAGAGGTTGCTCAAAACACCGCCTGCATCATCGAAAGGATAGAAGGGGTAACCCTCATCCTGCGAAAACTCTAAACCATCAGGAGAATCTATGCTCTTCATTGTTATTCCGCTCATCATATTTATCGTCGCCGTAATCATTACGAATATCAGGATTGTACCGCAGTCGCAGGCTTTTATCCTTGAGCGGCTCGGCGGGTATTTTCAAACGTGGGAAGTAGGCCTCCATGTGAAAGTGCCTTTCATCGACCGCATCATCAATAAGGTATCGCTAAAAGAGCGGGTACTCGATTTTAAGCCGCAGCCGGTTATCACCAAAGATAATGTTACCATGATGATTGACACCGTTATCTATTTTCAAATTACGGATCCCAAGCTCTATACCTACGGGGTGGAGCATCCTATGAACGCAATTGAAAACCTATCGGCAACCACGCTCAGAAACATTATCGGCGAGCTTGAGCTTGACGGTACGCTCACCAGCCGCGATGTGATCAATACCCGTATGCGCAGTATTCTCGACGAAGCAACCGATCCGTGGGGCATTAAAGTGAATCGTGTGGAGGTAAAAAACATCATCCCGCCTGAATCTATTCAAGAAGCGATGGAAAAACAGATGCGGGCGGAACGGGAGCGCCGCGAGGCAATTCTGATCGCCGAAGGGCAAAAGCAGTCCGCCATTTTAGTGGCTGAAGGCAAAAAAGCAGCGATGATTCTCGAAGCGGAAGCTGAAAAGGAGAGTGCCATTTGCCGTGCGCAAGGGGAAGCCGAAGCAATCCTAGCTATTCAGCATGCAACGGCGGAAGGGCTTGCCCTCATTAAAAAAGTAGGCGTTGACGAAGCGGTGATCAAATTGCGCAGCCTCGAAGCCTTTGAAAAAGCAGCCGACGGTAAAGCAACCAAGCTCATCATCCCCGCCGATCTGCAAAACATGGCAGGCTTGGTAACCGGCCTTGCTGAAATGATTAAGCAGTAAACAAGCCTGCTGTCTTACTGTATGCACATACCGCAACGTTCTACCTGGCGGCATCTCTTTTCGTGCATCGAATGTGCTTTGGTGCTCATTTTTTGTGTCCTTCCGCCGGTTTTGGCGTCTACCCCCTTCCATCTTCCTGAAAAGCCGCTGTATCCGTACGATAGAGTAGTGTTCGTATGCTCACTGGTGCTGGCGGCAGCGTACGAAGAAGCGCTCTACCGTGTGTATCTGCCGTATCGGCTCAATACGATACTGCCGCTTGCGAGACCGAGTACATCCCACACGTTGCTTATTGAACTGGCTGTGATCATGCTCTTTGCCCTTGCACACCGGTATTTAGGCCGGTATTCTATGCTCTTTGCTGCAGGGGCAGGTACTTTGTTCCGCTTTCTCTACCTCACCATGAAAAAGCGAGTTCCGCACTTTATAGCATTTTTTTGCATAACGGCCGTCCACAGTGGATGGAACGTATCGGTGTATTACTACCTTTATACTGCCGGCAAAACAGCGTAAACCGCCCGTATACGATGCTCGTGCCGTGCAGTATTCTTTGGTATGCCACTATTATATGGTTGCATTGTATGGGAAACCTCAATATAATAATAACATATGAGCAAGAATGACAAACTGATAAAGATTCTTGTCTAAACCAAAGGATTTTACCTATACTGAATTGAGAACCTTGTTAAAGGTTTTAGGGTATGGAGAAATACAAAGCGGAAAAACGGCAGGCTCACGAGTTGCATTCATCCGCTTATCTGATGGGCATATCATTCGCCTTCACAAACCGCATCCAAATAATGAATTAAAGCAATATCAAATTGAACAGATCATTGATGAATTACAGTTACGGGGGAGCGTATGAAAGATTTTTTAGAATATAAAGATTATTTAGGTTCAGTTCATTTTAATGCTGATGATGAAATATTTTACGGAAAGATAGAATGTATTGATGATTTAATATCATTTGAAGGCAAGACCGTGCATGAAGTACAAACAGCTTTCATTGCTGCGGTTGAAGATTATATTGAACTGTGTAAAGAAGCAGGGAAACCCGCTGAAAAATCATATAAGGGAAGTTTTAATGTGAGAATTTCTCCGTCAATCCACAAACAGGCTAAAAAGCAAGCGCTTATGCAAGGAATATCACTAAACCAATTTATTCAGCAGGCAGTTGAACAGGCTGTATATTCTGCTGGTGTATCGAATAAAGCTGCCGATGCTCGTGTCGTGCAGCATCCCGCACGGAAATCAATTTTTGAAAAATGACACCGCAATCGAATGTATTTTATGATGTTTTTATAAAAAAACAGGACGTTTTCCAACATTTTTCTCATATTTTCAACTTTAAAATCTGTGAAAAGGGTAAAAATTGATTTCCCTGAGCATCCCGACCCAAGAATTGACTAAAAAAAAGGTTTTTGTGTATAATAGATCTGGTGCGGCAACTTTGTTGCCGCACCAGATCTATTATTGTGTTTCAAGATAGCCTGTTCTGAAACTGAAGTTTCCGTACCAGGTTTACTATCTCTCTCACTTATTTTGCGGGTTTTCCCGCTAACACTCCACCCCATAGCGAATATGGGGCTCTATTTGGCCGTAAGGAGGGCACATGAGAAAATATGAATTGATGACTGTTTTTCCCATTGAAGAAGAACAGTTTAAGCAGGGCATTGAGGCGGTACGTTCAGTGCTGGCAAGCGAACATGTTCAGCTTGATTCTGAGGATGCGTTTGGTGATCGCGAATTAACCTACGAAATCAAAAAGAAGCGAAAAGGGCGGTATGTGCTTTTTAATATCCATGCCGAGCCTGATAAAATTATCACTATTGATCGGCAATTTAAATTGAATCAAAACATGTTAACCTTTTTATTTATCAGGGTTGATGAATAACTAAGGAGTGTTTGATGGCAGACCTAAACCATGTAGTGCTCATCGGCAGACTTACCCGTGATGCAGAGCTTAAATACACGTCAAACGGCGCTGCGGTGTGTAAATTCTCTATTGCAATCAACCGCCGTAAAAAAAACGGTGAAGAATGGACAGAAGAAGCTCATTTTTTTGATATTGTTGCATGGGGAAGACAGGGTGAAGTATTAAATCAGTATCTGGTAAAAGGCAAGCAGGTAGCGATTGATGGAGAGCTTCGGCAAAATAGATGGGAGCAAGATGGGCAATCCCGCAGCAAAGTAGAAATTGTTGCCAATACTATTCAGCTGCTCGGCTCCTCCTCCAATGCCGCCGCTTCGCCGCAGGACCGCACAGAAGGGCAAGGGTCATATCAGCGTGCAAGTGCACCGTCAGGATATCAAACACGGCAAACTATCAGTCCACCTGTCGATGACGGGTATGAATCTGATTTTGATACCATTCCATTTTAAACGGGATACATACGAAAGATGTATGTGTGCTGATGTAGTGCTTACCAAATTATTAACAAGAAGGAGAACTGAATATGTCAGATGAATCAATGAATTCTGTTGATGTCGATACCAATATGCAAGAAAATATGAAAGATGGGGAAGAGCGGCAGGGAAACAAAAAAGGAAAACTGTTTTACCGCAAAAAGGTATGTCGTTTTTGTTCTCAGAAAGTAAAAATTGACTATAAAGAGCCCGATGCTTTACGCCGGTTCATTACTGAACGGGGTAAAATTTTGCCGTCGCGCATCACCGGCACTTGTGCAAAGCATCAACGTAAGCTTGCACTCGAAATTAAACGGGCGCGTGCGCTTGCGCTTTTGCCCTATATCGTATAGGGCATCTCTAAAAACTTCAGTTTTTTAGAGGTTTACCATAACGATACCACACCGGCCGCGTACTGTCCAACTCCTGGAAGTTATGCGGTTCTCGATACAAACTGTAAAAGGAGCTTGAATATGAAAGTTATTTTAAATGAAGACGTAAAGCATGTAGGTGAAGAAGGGGATATCAAAGATGTTGCAAAAGGCTTTGCGCGCAATTATCTTTTCCCGCGCAATTTAGCAGTTCCTTGCAACGCGGTTACCCTGGCTTATTTTGAAAGCAGAAAAGAAGAAATTGAGCAAAAAAAAGCGGTAAAACGACAGAATGCAGCGAGTTTAAAAGAGCGGCTTGAAGTGCTTACTATTACCGTGGTTATGCCTGCAGGTCCTAATGGCAAGCTGTATGGCGCTGTTACTAATCAAACGATTGCCGATGAGTTGCAGAAACTTGGCTTTGAAATTGAGCGGAAGCGGATTGAACTGCCGGGCATTGCCATTAAGAGTGTCGGTGCGTACACTGCTTTATTGAAGCTCTATGAATCTGCCTCAGCGACTGTTGCGGTAGTGGTTGAAGCGCAGCCCGAAGCGGAGAAGCCGAAAGCTGAACCCAAAGCTGAAAAGAAAGGCCGCCGTCCCCGCCATGAAAACCAAGCAGAGGCTGAGCCGTCTGCGCAAGCAGAAGAAGAAAAAGCAGAATAGGAAAACCTCGGGAAACTGCTACACGAAGGACGACCTATTTATAGATAAAAGAAGCCTATATATTGTATAGGCTTCTTTTTTTTACTAATATGGCAGCTTGCGAGGCGCTGGTATTGGATACTGTAAAACCATTTGAACCTGTTTTAAAAGATAAGATTCCTCCGAACCATTTAGAAGCGGAACAAGCCATTCTCGGTGCTATCCTTTTGGACTCTGATAGTATGGGTATTGTTCTGCAATATATCCGTGCAGATAGCTTTTATGCCTTGCCTAATCAAAAAATATTTCAGGCCATGCTCGACTTATACACAAAGGGGCAGCGCTCTGATATTTTAGTGCTCACTGAATATTTGCGGCAGGTAGGCTTACTCGATTCTGCTGGCGGCACGGCGTATATTGCAAGCCTTACCGACCGGGTGCCGAGTACGGCGAATGTAGATTATTACGCAAAGGTGGTGCTTGATGCTGCGATCCGCCGCGCTCTTTTAAAAGTTTCGCATCAAATAACTGCGGATGTTTTTGATGAAACTATTGCGCATTCGACACTGCTTGAACAGGCTCAAAAAAATATCTTCGATTTAACTGACGCAGGACAGTCCGCTACCTTTCGTACCCCAAAGGAAATTATTCCCGGCGCGATTGATACCATTGAAGCCCGTTCAAAGCATCGGGAAGAGTTTTCAGGGATACCTTCCGGTTTTGAGTTTTTGGATATGATAACGAGTGGCTTTCAAAATTCTGAACTTATTATCATTGGAGCGCGGCCTTCGATTGGTAAAACAGCCCTTGCGCTTACCATTGCCGACCATATCGCTGTTGCGCGGAAAACCCCTGCAGCTTTTTTTTCGCTGGAAATGTCAGACATGCAGCTCATGCTCAGATTGTTTTCGCTTGAATCGCGGGTATCTTCTTCAAAGATACGGTCGGGAAACTTGCAGCTCGCTGACTTTGCTAAAATTCAGGATGCTGCGGGCCGCCTCTATGATGCGCCGCTATACATTGTAGATATGCCGAATATGAAGCTTTTGGATTTACGCGCAATGGCACGGCAGCTTTGTTTGCAGCAGGGAGTTAAAATTATTTTTATCGATTATTTAGGCTTAATCACCTCCGAAAACAACACGATACCGCGCCATGAACGGTTTGCTGAAATCTCTCAATCGCTTAAAAGTTTGTCCCGCGAGCTTGATATCCCCATTGTCGCCTTATCACAGGTCGGCCGCGACGCCGAAGGGACTGCGCCAACCCTTGCCAATTTGCGGGAGTCTGGCGCTATAGAGCAGGATGCCGATGTGGTTATGTTTTTGCACCGTGCTCAGCGCGAAAACCCTGATACGGAGCTTATTGTAGCCAAGCAGCGTAACGGACCCGTTGCTACCATTCATTTGGAATTCATAAGCGAATGTACGCGGTTTGTTTCCAAAGCTAAAGCAGAATAATTGTTGTCATCTTTGCCTCGCTGTGCTATGCTATAGGGCAGCTCTAAAAACCTTGTTGGATTTTTAGAAGCCGCCTCATCAGCACAGCTGATAACGAGTTTTTCATAAGTCTTTATATATCGGTAACTTATGAAAAACATCGCAAAAGGAATCTAAGGGAAAACCGGTGAGCAAAGCTCACCTCTAAAAACTGAAGTTTTTAGAGGTTCCCTATAAGCGTCGCCGATATTTTTAAGGGAAACATGAAAAAAGGGAATATTGTATTATATAAAAATCAACCGGCAGTGATTACCGCAATACAGGCTGATAAGTTTGAAATAGAACTTGAAAGCGGTATTAAGAAGGTGCGCGAAAAAGACATCTCGCTTTTGGGGGACGGTGAAGCCTTGAGTTTGCAAGCGGTACTCACGGCTTCTATTGCTGAGGTTGATTTTGACGATGCGCTTGCTTTTTTTGAGGGAGAGCGCCCGTCGTTTTGGGAAATAGCGGAGCTACTGTGGGGAAAATACCCCGTTGAGCACAGTTGGCGCATATGGCAAACGGTGTGCAGCTGTCCCTATTTTGTCTGTACTAGTCCTGCAGCGCCTATCTCTATCCGCAGTGCTGAAGAATTGGAAGCGGTACTGCAGCAAAAAGCTCAAAAAGAAGAAACCGAGCGTATTCACCGGAGCTTTATCGCCGATTTACAGGATTGTTTACAGCATAAAAAAATGATAGAAAACTGCCCTGCGTATGCGCCTTTTTTTCAGGAGCTTGAAGCGCTCGCTTTGGGCACCTCAAATTATTCAAAAATAGTAAAAGAAATCAAAAAAGAGCAAACGCCTGAACAAGCGCACGAGATATTATTAAAAACGCAATTTTGGACTTTTGAAAAAAATCCTTATCCAACGCGCTTTGGGCATTCTCTCCATTCTTCTAAAATTACCATAGCGGAGCCGGTGTATCCGGATCTCTACCTTGACTTAACTGAAACGGTTGCGTATGCGATTGATAATGCATGGAGTACTGACCCTGACGATGCGATTGCATTTGATGGAACGTATCTTTGGGTGCATATTGCAAATCCTGCCGATACTATTCAAGCCGGCAGCAGTGCAGACACTGAGGCATGTGGACGGGGGGCGACACTCTATATCCCTGAGGGGGCTGCCCGCATGTTGGGAGAAAAGGCGGTTGACTATTTTGCGCTCGGCCTTGAGCCGGTGTCGTATGCGCTTTCGTTCCGAATCCTTTTGGATGTAAACGGGGAAATTGCGGATACTACGCTGTACCGCTCGCGTATTAAAGTAGAAAGGCTAAGCTATGAGCAAGCTGATGCGCAAAAAGATCATCCAAACCTTGCACCGCTTTTTGCTATTGCAGATAAAAACCGCATGCGGCGAAGTGCAACGGGAGCTGTTTCTATTGACTTTCCCGAGGTTACCATCCGGCTTGATACACAAGCGGATGGTAAAAAAGTACTGATCGAGCCGATACAGCGGACTGAAGCTGCCGATATGATTAAAGAGATGATGCTGCTCGCAGGAGAAGCGGCCGCACGTTTTGCCTTTAAAAACCAAATACCGTTTCAGTATATCAGTCAAGAAGCTCCTGAACTGCCTAAGAAACTTCCTTCGGGGCTTGCCGGCGAATATAAAAAACGCCGTTCCATGCGGCCGCGTAATGTGGGAACCATTCCTTCGATGCATGCGGCCTTGGGGCTTGCCATGTATGGGCAGGTAACCAGTCCGCTCAGGCGTTACGGCGATTTAGTCAGTCACCGTCAATTGCTTAATTTTATTGACGGTAAGCCGCTTGTTGAGGCAAGCGAGCTCATTGTGAACATCGCATCGGCTGATGCTGCAGTGCGTACCTGTGCCTTAGCGGAACGGTCTTCGCGCCAGCACTGGACCTTGGTGTATTTACTGCAAAATCCTCAATGGGAGGGGAACGGCATTGTGCTGGAACTGCAGGGGAAAAAAGCACGGATTTTCATACCTGAACTCGCCTATGAATCTGAGGTTACCTTAAACGCCGAAGCCGAGCTCAACGATAGTATTCCTATAAAAGTGCATAGTATCCGGCTTGCGTATTTACAAGTGCACTTTGTGGCTATCTAACGTGAGCCGTGCAGTAAAAGGGTTGCTGCTGGGGGAGCAAGTCCCTAATAGGCTTTGCCCATTGTTACTGCTTTTGCGGGGCGCAGTAGCCAATTACCGGCATTGTTAGCCTTGGTTTTGCTTTTTCGTACGAGTGATTTTGAAGCTGCTAAAGCGGTAATAACCGAATCTTTGAGCTCTGCACTGCCGCTCCATGCGCCGCTTGCAACGGCTGCTATGGCATCCTGTGCCAATTGCTCCGATCCCCATGAAAGCGCAGGCGAGCGTTTATCAAATTCTTTTTTTGTGCAATACAGCACTGCATCTTGTATCGGTCCTTTTGCATGGGTTTTTATGAGTACCACATTGGCATTCCGTTTGGGAAGGCTTGTAAACGGGCCCCAAAAGTCCCGTGCACCGGCGCTTGCCTGCGTACCCTTCGAAATTATTGAGGGGGCAAGTTCATCACGGATATCAGCTTCAACTGATCGCCAGTGGTAGACTACTACTTCTCCTTTTTTTACTTCTGCGGCAGGAAACGTATAGTGCGGCTGGTTTTTATCGCCGACATTCAAGATGGTAATGCCTGCTAAATTGCCGGGTTTCATTACTATGCACTCGATAAATTCGCTTTTAGGCTTACTGCTGTAGAGGGGGCGGATTTCGCTTATTTGCAAACAAGCGGGACGATCGTTTTTGCCTGCAAAGGGAAGCGCAAAGTCCAGTACCCGATGTTCACTATCGGTGACGGAACCTCTTACGATAAATTTTTCTCCTATTTCAATGGGGACGGATGGTGTGATACTGAATGCACTGATGGTGCCGTTAGCTTCAGTGAGTTCATCCAATACCGCATCCGAGACAGCGAGCGATTCGACAGTACAAGCTACTGCTTGGTTGGTCCGCACGAGCACTGCTTCCGCTACAGTCAGGGCTGTGGTGCCGCTAAAGTAGAGCTCTACGGTATTATGTTCCTGCAATGCTCTATGCAGCAGTTTTATCGGCTTAAGATCATTGCCGGCAATAGCAGTAAATTGCGGCTGTTCTGAAACGCTCAAGCAGCCCATCGACATAAAGGCTGCACACCACATCATAAGATAAAGCCATGTATGTTTCATAGCACCTCCATTACCCCTATGAAGCAGGCCAGCGTTTTTGGCTTATAATAGACCTGTTCTAAAGCGGAAGTTTCCGAATAGGGGTAATGTTACTGAAATTTAGGCAGGTGATTTGTGTTAGCTTGTTTTGGTAATGAGGTGTCTTGTTATGAGTTCTTCTATAATGAGTGCCACAATAGCTTCAGGCTGGTACTGTTCAGTGTCGATGCAAAGATCTGCAAATGCATAATCGGTGTTGTCAATGCCGTACAGCTGCTTATAGCGGCGGGTGTCATCTGCATCGCGCATTGCCGTGAATTGCTGAATAGTAGCAAGGTCGCCTCCTTCCCGCTGATAAATACGTTGCGCTCGCACCAGCGATGAGGCGGCAAGGTATACTTTTAACTGTGCTTCTTTTAGCATCCAAATGGCAAGACGGGACCCGAGTACACAAGACGTTAATTGCGCTTGTTCTAGCTGCCTTTGATCAACAAGGCGGTCAAAGGTAAAATCATCTTTAGCGCGTTGCATGACTTCTTTTAAGGGAATATGCATTTCCTCAGCAAGGCTGCGGAAGGTATAGTTTATGCAGGGGATGCCGATTTTTTCCGCCAACAACGTGGAGACTGTAGTGTTGCCGCACCCTGACAAGCCTGAGATCGCTATTTTTAGGTTTTCGTGTGTGCAAATGGTATATGCTGATTGGTGTGTTATTGAATGTCCTACTTTTATACTATTTTTCACCTCATTCTCCTGCTGCTGGATACCTACAAAAAACTGTATTCGTGCGGAGGGTTTAATACCCCGACGCTTGCGTCGTAACAAAAGGGTATTAAAGCCGACTGCAACCACCTTATGAGAACAACATATCCCGACGCTTGCGTCGGGGGTGTTGATTGGATGTTTTTCGAGGCGCCTTATTCTATATTATGAGCTTGTTCCCGTATATTTTCAAGTGCATTTTTTGCAGCAATAACGGCTTGCCCAATAGCAGGAAGTTGATTTTTGGAGCCAATAGTATTGATCTCCCGATTGATTTCTTGGCATAGAAAATCTATTTTTTTACCAGGGGTTTCATTTTCGCGCAATTCTTTTTGCAGCGCCTCTATATGGGTGTTCGTCCTGATAATTTCTTCGTTAATAGTATATTTTACCAAAAGAAGTGCAATTTCCTGCAGCAGTCGTTGAGAATCCGGTTCATAGTCCATAAGGTCAACACATTTTTTTTTGAGCATCGTAGAAAATATGGTTTCCATTTGTGCCGCATTGGTTTTAATATTGGTGACTGCTGTAGTTAAAATGCTAATCATTTTTTGCATATCAGTGTATAAGGCCTGTCCTTCTGCTATGCGGGCTGCATTAAATTTTGCAAACAGGGTATCAAGCACTGGGTGTAATGCGGCTTTCCATGCAGTCGCGTCAAAATAACGCTCAAATTGCAATACCCCTTCTTGCCGTATAATCAGATCGAGCGTGAGGTGTGTTTCCATACCAAGTGCTTTTGCGATAGATTGCATTGAATGATAGTAAGCTTCAGCTAACGGAATATTTGCAGCAATACGTTGATGAGCTGTCATGGCTTTTACCCTCAGATAAAACTCAACTTTGCCGCGTGTAATGCGACGGGTAAAATATCTCCGCAAAAAGGGTTCCAGCTGATTCATCCATGAAGGAATGCCAATATTTAAATCCAAAAAGCGGGAATTATAGCTTTTTAATTCACAGGAGAGTTCAGCTCCTTCAAGCGTAGTGTCGAGGTACGCATAAGCGGTCATACTTTTCATATATGTACAGCCTGTTTTAGTAATTCAGTATACAATGCACGCCCTAATTTCCAATTATCGCCAGCGCCGATGGTGATAAAGAGGTCTCCTGCGCGTAACTCATCTTTAAGAAACTGCTCTGCCTCCATCACTTCTTCAAAATAGCGTACTTTTCTCCGTTTTTTCTTCATTTGTTCATAGAGTTTTTGCCCATCAATGGTGCCCTCATAGTGCTCCCGTGCGGAGCTGTATATTTTATGCAAAATTACCGTATCGGCAAAGGAGAACGCTCCTGCAAATTCATCCAACAAAGCTGCAGTGCGTGAATAGGTATGGGACATAAAATCGGCTACGATGCGTCTTTTCGGATAAAATGCATGTAACCCTTTTAACGTTTCGTGGATCGCAGTGGGATGATGGCCGTAATCGTCCATAAATAGAATGCCGTTTACTTCACCGATAATTTCACAGCGCCTTTTTGCTCCCTTAAAGCTTGCAAGTGCCGTGCGAATGGTGGTTAAGTCGGTAAGTGATAGCTCTTTGTGTTCTTCCTTTAATAAACTGACGGTTACAGCGATAGCTGCCGTTGCGTTAAGCACCATGTGTTCTCCCGGAATACTCAGCCGGAATTCTCCTGCAAACCCTCGAAGGGAAAATACTGATTGACCGTTTTGTATTCCTTGCATTTTAATGCCGTAGTTACCTGCAGCAGTTTTGCCGTATGCGATAAATACTAAATCGGGCCGAGAGGCAAAAATAAGCTGCACTGCTTCGCGAGCACCTTCATCGTCACTGCAGTAAAAGACTTCGCTAAATGGTGGAAGCCGGTCTAGATATTGCAGAAAGGCGGTGAGAATATCTTCGTAACGCGGATAATAATCCTGGTGATCGCTTTCAATGCTAGTGAGTACAATTTTGCGTGGACAAAACTGCAAGAAGTGTCTTTTATATTCGCACGTTTCAGCAATAAAATACTTTGAACCTTGCATTATGGTGCATTTGTCATCAAAATTGGCGATTGCGCTGCCTGCAAGCACTGAGGCATCGAGGGAAAGGGCTTTTATGAGTGTGCCGATCATGCCGGTTGTAGTGGTTTTGCCATGTACGCCTGCGACACCGATTGCATAGCTTTGCTGCGAGAAGGCGCCCAGCGCTTGTGGATAGCTCATAACCGGTATGGTTGTTTTCATGGCAGCGTTGAGTTCTTCATTTTCATCAGGGTTGTATGCCGGTGAATAGATAATCAGGCGGGCTGAGCTGGGAATATTTGAGGGCGAAAAAGGGCTATACACAGGAATATTGAGTTGCTTTAACAGCGCATCCGTGTAAAATTCTTCATTGACATCGCTACCGGTGATATGCGCTTTACGGGAATATAATAATTCAGCCAAAGCTGTCATGCCGGTGCCTTTAATACCGATCATATGAATATGATAACCGGACATATTTTCCGGCAAAGAAGATAGTGCCATAGCTTATATGATACTAAAAATACTTCGTTTACGCAATAATACCGATAAAATTTATCTCTTAAGGTTTTCATCTTTTTTACCGATTAGTAAGGATATGAGTTTTGGTGAGATTTTATCATTAGTAAAATTAGTGCTCAGCACTCCTGAGGTACTACTGATTGCTGTTTTATTACTATTATATGTAAAGCTTATTACGTATATTGTGCATTACCAGAGCTAGCGCTCAAACAAGTTGCTACGAAACGCGGAAGCTGTGTCGCTGAATGGGAGAAAAGCCGTGCTGCTTTATGAGTGCTTGGTGTAGTGCGGTTCCATACCCTTTGTGCAAGTCATAGCGGTATACGGGATATTGTAAGTGATAGGCATACATGCACCGGTCCCGCTCCGTTTTTGCAAGGATTGAAGCGGCCATCACGGAGGGGTAGCGGCTGTCAGCCTTGGGTTCTGCGACTGCTTCTTGCCCCGAAGGCAAAGCAGGCAGCTGGTTGCCGTCGACGATGAGCTTGATGGTATGGCACGCTGAACGGGGCGCAGTGGTATGCTGTTGTAGAACTCCTTCAAAAGCGATGCGCATTGCACGGAGCGTTGCCTGTAAAATATTTATTGCATCTATTTGTTCAGCGGGCACCCAGCCAATATGCCAATACAGCGCCTCACGCAGGATATACGCCCTTGCCTGTTCTCTTTTTTTAGCAGAAAGCTTTTTTGAATCATCGAGCACTGATAGGTTAAATGAATCCGGTAATACCACTGCGGCTGCATATACTGGCCCTGCAAGGGCCCCGCGCCCCGCTTCGTCTATGCCGCATACGAGCTTATTCATGCGCTGTATCTTTATATACCGTATTGGAGAATCCTTTAAAATCACAATTCGGTATAAAGGTTACCTCAGAAACGGCATCGGCTTTTACTGCTGCGAGCGCTTTTTGGCTCAATGCCTTTGTTCTTTGCTTTGACGGGGTGTATACACAATGGAGTTCTTGGCATTTCATACGAGACTGTACGAGCTCAGCGACTATACCGCTATTTTCAGCTAACACAGTGCAATAGGTATCTTGCAAGGTACACTCAACTTCGCGAAACGAAAAGATACAGGCGAATACTCCCTTACAGATGAAAGTAGTATTAGCAGTCTCGATCGTGCTTTTCTCTGCCCGCAGTAAGAGTGCTTGAGCGTTTTGGACGGTATCAAAAACGGTTGTTTTGCAGAATAAATTGCTATTGCGCAATATCACCATTTCCCCGCCTTCATTTGATTCTATAACCACATTGTTAAGATGAATGGTACTTTGTGAACCGTAAATGAGGGGTACGGTGCGAGGTTCTGTTTTCCGCTCTTTTCTGATAATGCGACAATCTTCTATGGCAAGCTGCGTATTATACACAAAAAAACCAGTGTTTTCTATAAAAGACAGTACTGCATTGTTCATACCTATGATTTTAACCGGTATGGTTAGAAGTAATAGGTCTTTCACTTCCATTGATGATTGTACATAAATAACAGTAGTACTGAACGGTTGGTTTTTCTCCGGCGATTCTTTGGTTATTAAATGAGTAATTGCCTGTTCGAGCGAGGTAAACGGCTTCTGCTTTGAACCGTTTCCGGATGAGTTACCTTTTGCGTCTACGTATACGCTGCGGGGGCCTCCATCTGTGAAAGCTGACAAAGCGGCAAGAAAGTAGATAAGAATAGCACCGAGACGGACAGGATGACACATGTTAAAAAAGCACCCCTTTGAAAGTTTCTCTTAGTTCAGGATAATCGGAAAAGTAATAGTGTTCAAGCTCTTCCGGCGTTAAACCGATTAGTTCGTGACTGAGGTAGTGAATCCATATGTTTTCTTCTTCGCTATGAATGTCATGTTTACGGCACCAATAGTCAGGTTGAATCGGTTCTTGCGGCCTGTTATGAAATACTTTATAATCGTGAACAGCAACTTTGATATCGCAGCGCGGGATGTTTTTTTCTAAAAATACGGAGACAAGGTTATTTATGGTAACGCCGCTATCAAAAATATCGTCGATTAATAAAATTTTATCACCGCTCCGTATCGATTCCAGAGGATATGTCCAACCGTCTACTACTAATTTAGTACGCATGTGTACGTCTGCATAAGAGTGAGCAATCACGGCTGCATAGAGGATGGGCGCGCCGTCTTTATGCGCCATTTTAAACCACTCATGGATAGCATTGCCTAAATCCGACCCGCCGCGCAGCAGTATGTATATAACATTCGGTATAAAACCGTCTTCCCAAATTTTACGGGCTAAGATAAAGCCGTTATTACGAATAGTATTATAGTTCGTGAAGATTTTATTCATATGTTCCCTCAAGTTTGTTAGGTGATATGATAGTATATCGATACTACCGTAGTTATACAATAGACCTGTTCGATGTTGTTGTTCCAGGAAGAGGGGTGGTAGCCCCCGCTTGCCTAAGCGAAAC
>JBQNBR010000027.1:0-23465 GCA_052169815.1 Treponema sp. | reverse complement strand
GCTATTTTTGTAAGTTTCGATCGTTACGGGTTCATACGCTGCCGTTTGTACTGATATCTGTTCATCAGCTTTTTTTGCCTGATTTGTATCCTTTTTGTTCTGACACGAAAGCATACAGGAAACAGCTACAGTCAAAATCAAAAGCTTCATTACATTTTTCATTTTTTCTACCCCTGCTATAGTATATGTTAGCTTGTACTGACTGGTGCAGTATACAGCGAGCGGTAAAAAAAATCAACAACTATTAGATGAATATATGTTGAAATTAGCTGTTTTTACAATTTTACTAGAAATGTATCTAATATTTTCTTTGTATGCTTATCGGTTCTATTTACAGTTGTTCTACTTCCTGTACGGTTAGTCCGGTTGCTTTTGAGATATTTTCGATCGATAAGCCCATACCCCGTAAGTTTCGTGCTGTTTCGAGCGCTTTCTGACGGGATCCTTCGGCAAGGCCGAGTGATTTACCTTGTTGTAGTCCCTGTTGTATGCCGACTTTTCGTGCATCCATTTCTACTAAATTCAACATCATATATTCTTTCCTCCTCTCCTCATTTTCTTTCAGCTCCTTGATATACCGGTCTATTTTGCGAATAAACGGTCTATCGCTCATAACACCATTCATATATTCCAAAAATGCCTTCAGCTCAGGGTCTGTCTCCTTATCAGCTGCAGCACTATTGATAATAACCTTTGTAACGCCATCCGGTAAGATGATTCTCTTATCTTCACTGCATATTGTTTTGAATGTATATACCGGCAAACCGCTATTCGGATAGTCGAATGGACAAAAGAACAAAATAAAGGAATCGGGTAGGTCAGTATAATACCCGTTCTTTTGCAAATATGCGGGTAATTACTGCGTCGTTTACGCAAAAGCGAATGCTCAACGTATCAAAAATACGCCTCCGCTTCGCTTTTGCTACACTCCTTGTCCTTACCTCGCCTATTTTCAAAAAGGATTATGTTCAGAAGCGGCACGGATGCCGCTGGTTATAGCAGAAGCGATGTTTTTGCGTGAGCAAAAACTCGTGTTTTCCGATAGATACGGATGTCTATCGGAAAACGACATTTCTACATCAAAAACATTGCCGTCGCTGTCAGTAATCCACACATCAACTCTGATGCCTTTTGCATAGCCTGCTTGATCAAATGTTTTTTGATAGGTTAGATCGATAATCGGCCCGATAGACTGCGCAAGTACCATATTCAATACTGTTGTACAGATTGATTTATCCTGCATGACAATGCAGAACATATAGTCATCGGTTATCGTTAAATCATCAAAAGTTTTCCGCATTCTTTTCTCCGCTTTGTATTATAGCATAATTCTTTCTTACATGATAAGAATGCATCCATTTAATTTTAAGAATGCCGCATCTAAAAAAGTCAAGCTAAAAATTAGATATTCATACAACAAAAAGCGATATTTTTATAGCTTTGCTAGAAACACATCTAACGTTTTCTTGATACTCCGTTTGTTGACTGCCAACACGGATTTACCGTCTTTATCCGTTCTTAAAATCATATTTGCATTGAATAAGTAATTTAAGTGATAAGATACGGTAGCCGTTGTCAGCGAGAGGGCTTCCGCCAGTTCTTTATTCGTACCTAATCCTTTTCCGATCAATTCCAACATCTGAAACCGTGTAGCGTCTCCTAAATTTTTAAAAAAGAATACCATTTCCCTGCGGCTGTCCATCCCGCTTTGCCGGAGCTTCATTAATCCTTTTTCCAAATGAAGCCCTTGAATATAGAGCCGTTTGCTGTGTGCCCCCTGTTCCAGGCCGAAACTGGAAAGCGGCGACGCTCCGGCCGAAATACATAAATACACTGCATCCGAAAGCGCGTCTTTCCTATCGTCATGCTCATCATAGATGCCTTTCCACATATCGGAGATAACGGTATATCCGTGTTTTACGAGCCTTTTTTGCAGGTCAAGTCCGTACGCCTTCACTTCCTCGCGGTATAAAGCGTATTCTTCTAAAAACAGAGGCAGAAATGCTTTCATCAATGCAATATAGGAATCCCGTGTACTTTCAGGGTCATTCCATGCGCAAAGGAGCCGCCACTTTGCGTTATCGGTCATGGATAACGCATGCAGAAACGTAAATATTCCATTTTGACGTATATCGTCCAGATACGGGGGTAAGTCTTCCGCTTTCTCGATTGAAACGCCTTTTAGATTATACAGGAGCGAAGAAAGTATCATTGCCCGTAATGTATCGGCATCACAAGCAGCAAGATCGTTCAGCAGTTCTTCTTCCTTTTGATAGTCGACGTAATAAAGATACGGTATAAAGTCTCCGAACAGCGCGCATTCGGGATAGTAGTATGCTTCAAATTGCTCAAGCATATCCTTTGCCTTATTAAAAAGCGATAAGAAGAGGGTGTAACATGCATCATCATATCCTTTTTCTTCTTCGCGCCGGTTGAGTATGTAATCCTTATTCGCAAACAGGTTAAAAAAATCGTATAGCCTACTGCCGTTTTCCGAAAATTGTATGTGCATAATGCTGCCGTATTGTTCCGTGCCTGTCAGCATTTGTCAATACGCAGAGGAGCGGCAATCAACAGGAGACTGCTTGAAAACAACATTATTGGACAGGTCGAACACCGTTTCTCGGCTAGATACCCTAGACAAAGTTCTTGCGTAAGTACCCAAAATGGGTTACACTAAAGAGCATCTTCTAAAAACCTTGTTGGATTTTTAGAAGATGCCTCATCAGCAAAGCTGAACATCAGCGTAGCTGATAACGAGTTTTTCATAAGTCTTTATATATCGGTAACTTATGAAAAACATCGCAAAAGGAATCTAAGGAAAACCTCTAAAAAACTGAGGTTTTTAGAGGTTCTCTGAAATATGAGGAGGTACATGGTATGGATGCAACCACTATTCGTAATCGTATTGATCAATATATAGCGGAAGAAACCGATACGGCATTTGCAAAAGAGGTACAGGACTTATGTGCCGCAGGTGACGAAAAAGAGCTTTTTGACCGCTTTTACTGCGATTTGGAATTCGGCACTGCCGGTTTGCGAGGTATTATCGGGGGCGGCACCAACCGAATGAACCCTACCGTAATAAAAAAGGCCACGCAAGGGCTCGCCGATTATCTTATCGAAACCTTTCCCGAAAAAGCGCGCGATGGTACGTTAAAAGCGGTGATTGCCTACGATTCGCGGCGGTATTCCGATGTATTTGCCGAAGCGACTGCTCTTATTTTTGCAGCGAATGGGTTTACCGCCTATTTGTTCTCATCATTACGCCCCACACCGGAGCTTTCATTTGCAATCCGTGAGCTGGGCTGTGATACGGGGGTAGTGGTTACCGCTTCGCATAATCCGCCACAATACAACGGCTATAAAGCGTATTGGAACGACGGTGCGCAAATTATTCCTCCTCACGATACCGGTATCACTAAGAAAGTAGAATCGGTTACTGAAATCAAAATGATAAGCCGTGAAGAGGGTTTAAAAAGCGGCAAGCTTAAAATTATTGATACAGAGATAGACGAAAAATACTGGGCGATCGTAAAGGCAAAACTGCATCGAGGAGATCTCATTAAAAAGATGTCCAGCTCGGTAAAAATTGTATATACCCCTTTACACGGAACTGGTGCCTGCCATGTTGAAAAAGTACTGGGGGATATGGGCTTTTCTGTACTCACCGTGCCTGAACAGCGGGAACCCGATGGGAACTTCCCTACGGTGAGCTACCCTAATCCCGAAGACCCTGCTGCCTTAAAAATGGCCATTGAGCTTGCGGAAAAAGAAGGCGCCGATATTCTAATGGCTACCGACCCCGATGCGGACCGCTTTGCTTCAGCGGTAAAAGACAAAAACGGAAAAATGCAACTCATCACCGGTAACCAAATGGGAGCCCTTTTTACCGACTACCTGTGTCTGACCGCAAAAGAATTTGACATTATGCCGGAAAAACCGGCTATTGTGCGCTCTATTGTAACATCGGGCTTCTGTGACCGCATTGCAGAAGAATACGGAGTTGAATCCTTTGAATGTTTAACGGGATTTAAATGGATTTGCAATAAGGCTGACGAGATTACCAAGCAAGGCTATAACTATATCTACGGCTTTGAAGAAAGCTATGGGTATAATTTTGGTCTGGAACTACGGGATAAGGACGGGGTCGCCGCTTCTGCTTTATGTGCTGAGATGGCTTTATATTGGCGGGATCAAGGGAAAAGTCTTTTAGACCGCTTAGACGAACTCTTTATACAGTATAACTTCTACTGCGAAAAGACCATCAATAAGGTGTTCCCCGGTGCGGAAGGCGTTGAAACTATGAAAAATATGATGGCAAAGCTCCGCAAGTCTCCGTTAAGAGAGATTGGTAGTGTAAAGGTGTGGACTGTCTGGGATGTTAAGCACTCGTGTCTCTACAATCCGATTAGGCCTGAGAAAACATCAACCATATACATCCCAGTAAGCGATGTGCTGCGGTATTTCCTTGAAGACGGAACGATTATCAGTATCCGCCCGAGCGGTACCGAACCCAAGATCAAATTCTATATCATCCATCCGGAGTTT
Organism: Treponema sp.; assembly: GCA_052169815.1. Lineage (GTDB taxonomy): Bacteria > Spirochaetota > Spirochaetia > Treponematales > Treponemataceae > Treponema. Next base: position 18,914 of record JBQNBR010000027.1, on the reverse strand, counting down.
ATGAGGGAAAATAACAACGATCTTGATGCTGCGCGGAAGCGGGCAGAGAGAAAGGTTGAAATATTTTCTCGAGCTCTGGACTATGCCGTTTCATGACGAGCTTTGATTGGCTTGCTGCCGTGTATGACACGGCAGTGTTTACGGCATTTGACACTGAAACCACCGGTCTTGATCATCAGACGGGCAGGGTGGTTGAAATTGGTGCCGTACAATTCGATATGCGTGGTATTATTGCACGGTATAATGTGCTGATTAACCCGCAAATGGCGATGCCGGAAGACGCTCAAAAAGTGAACGGCATCACCGATGAGATGCTCAGTGATAAGCCTATTTTTATCCAAGTGGAGCCTGATTTTTCCTGTTTTATACAGGGGAGTGTGCTAGTTGCGCATAATGCACCTTTTGATGTTCACTATATCAATACTGAGTTACAGCGCATAGGCCTACCGCTTTTATCGAATAAAGTGGTTGATACAAGAATATTCACTAAAGAGCTTTATCCCGGCCTTCAAAGCTATGCGCTGCAAGATCTTGCGATGCAGTTCGGTATTCAGGCGCTTGAGGCTCATAGAGCTGAAGATGATGCTCGCGTATGTATGGAACTGTTTATGTGTATGCTTACCCAATTTTTAAAAAAGGATCCAGGGCTCATAAAAAAAATACGCAGCGAGTTTTCTGCAGCCGAAGTGCTCGCGGTTGAAAAAGTAGAAAAAGATTACGCGCAAAGGTTGTTTTGACGCGATATGTTATGTGATGCTGACCGAATAAAAAAGAGGGAGCAGGCAGCGATAGAAAATACCCCCATATCCTCTATACCGCCTGTCCCCAGGGAAATCAATTTTTACCCTTTTCACAGATTTTAAAGTTGAAAATATGAGAAAAATGTTGGAAAACGTCCTGTTTTTTTATAAAAACATCATAAAATACATTCGATTGCGGTGTCATTTTTCAAAAATTGATTTCTGTGGCCTGTCCCAAAAAAGACTTGACATAATGAATGAAATTCATTACGTACTTATAACAACTTTCTGTATAAAAGGTTTCATGTTATGTAATAATTAACACAAAAAACTACGCATTTTTATACTAATTTTGTGATTACTGTATGCGGAGTATGTACATAGCTGGGGATGGATGCCGACAGCGCTACTCTAAAATCGTAATTTCTACTCGTCTATTTTGAGCCCGCCCTGATTCGGTATCATTGGGTGCAAGCGGTTTTGTTGCTCCTGCTCCGGTGTATAGGAACGTGTTTGCAGGAATACCCCGCTGTATCAACTGATCAACAACCGTTTTGGCACGTTCAAGCGAAAGGGTTTTCTCCTCCTTAGGATGTCCCGTATCGGCGGTATGCCCTTCTACTAATAATCTTTTAAACGGTATGGTTTTTAAGAATTCTGCGATAGTATCCAGCTTACTGTATTCGCTTTCAAGCACTATTGCCTGATTTCCGACAAAGTGCAGCTCTTTTACGTTAAGCATTAAGCCTCGTTCTGTCTGCTGGATATCAAAAAACTGTGGAGTGGCAGCTATGCGTGAATCAAAGGTATAAGCAGTGTTCTCTCTTTTTTTATCGTCTTCATGTGTATAGGAATAAAAATGTAGTAAAAAGCCTCTATGGCGGACGCTGTGTTCCCCCCTATAAAAAAACGTTTCATCTATGGTTTCACGGATAAAAAGTGGTTTATTGGCTTCGTTAAGGTAGATATCCGCTAAGCGGGTCCCTTCAGAACGTAGCAATTCAGTGTCCCCCAGTGTATCCTCGCCTTGGTACCGCAGGCTGAACTGTGCTTTCACATGATTGACGGGTTGGTTGTTATAGGTTTGTGTGCCGGTGTATTGGTACTCAACATACACTGGTATCCGGATCGGTTCTCTATCAGCTTTGGGACGTACCACCACCGTGCTCTGTGACGTCCACTTTGCATTGATATCCTGCACTGTAAAGCGCTGAGGGGGAAGCACGGGAAAATTCCTCAGGAGGGGGTAGCCTGTATCGGGAGCTAAAAAGATCATACCGGCATTCTGCTGTGTGTGAGAAGCGGGGGTAGTAAAGTGAAGGGGTATAATCTCGTCTATCTTTTGAGCGACAGCCCGCATGTTTTTTCGAGTTTCTTCCAGTACAAAGGCCTCGCCGGTATATACAGAGGTATCAATCTCTGCGGCTTGATGAAGGTACAGGCGCGCTTCCCGATAGGTTAAACCGGTATACGTGCCGTCGATATACTTGGAGTAATCAGAGCGTTCGGTAATAGTAAGCTTTTCAGCATACACAAAGGTCAGTAAGTACAACAAGAGCGTACATAAAAGGAGCCGCTTGTTTCTGCTAGTTCGAATCGGAGCGCTGTAATAGGCGCGTAACACATTACAGCACATATTGTTCCAAAAAATGCGCAATACCGTCTTCATTATTGGTATAATCAGTAACCGCATACGCATGCGCTTTAATATGCGGTAGTCCATTCTGCATGGCAATACCGTACCCTGCAAGCTGAATCATGGTTTCATCGTTCATGCTGTCTCCAAAGGCCATAAGCTCCTGTTTTTTTATGCCTAAACGCGAGGCTAATTCAAGAAGCGCTTCACCTTTTCCAGTGCCTAACGGAATAAATTCCAAAAAATAGGGCTTACTCGTAAATATCGTAACTTTACCCGCAAATTCTCGCTTAAAAGCAGCTTCAAGTTCCGGCATACGGTCCGGTTCAGCAGGCATAAGGAGCTTATATACAGGATGAGTTCGCAATACCGTCCGAAAATCTTCGGGTACCACCAGCTGCATGCTCGTGAGGTGAGAATCCCGATCGGAAAACCGGGTATGTTTTGCCGCATACAGCGTATCATCAACATATAGATGGCAGCTCAAGCCCAAAGGTTCTATGTTATCGTAAATTGCAAGCGCAAGCGATTCATCAAGGCAGTGTCTAATCAATTCTTGGCGCGTATCGGATGTCATAATCTGGGAACCATTATTACAAATGACATACCCTGCCTGTTGATCGCAGCCGATGCGCTCCATGTACGCAGCCATGCTGCACAAACTTCTTCCCGAAGCCAGCACCACGAAGATGCCCTTGTTCATAGCGCGCTGTAGCACCGAAACGGTATAATCGGAAATAGTTAAATCGTCCTTTAACAGTGTGTCATCAAGATCCAATGCAATTATTTTTATCTGTTTCATATAGTTAAGAACACATTATAGCACACATTGCACAACACTGCATACCTGCAAATATTTGCCGTTTGAACGTATTTTTAGTATCTTTTACTATAGAGGAGTTCTAAAATCTTGTGGGATTTTTAGAGCTCCTCAACGAGTTTCTTATAAGTCTTTATATATCAGTGACTTATGAGAAACATCGCAAAATAAGCTTAAGGGAAAACCGGTGAGCAATGCTCACCTTGAAAAGCTGCAGTTTTTCGAGGTTTCCATATTTTTAACTAGAGGTTGTTGTATGGCAAAGTACGAATTTCAAACGGAAGTGAATCAGCTTCTTAAATTGATCATTCACTCATTGTATTCAAACAAAGAGATATTTTTAAGAGAACTCATCTCAAACGCTTCGGATGCGCTTGATAAACTAAAATATCTGACTATTTCTGATGAAACGCTCAAAAATGTGCAATTTACGCCTCGTATCGATATCTGTTTTGATGAAGATAAACAAACGCTCACGATACGCGACACCGGTATCGGTATGAACGATGAAGATATGAGAAACAATCTTGGCACGATAGCCCGCTCAGGCACTAAAGCTTTTTTGGAGCAGCTTACCGCGCAGGATAAAAAGGATTCTAACCTTATCGGGCAATTTGGTGTAGGGTTTTATTCAGCCTTTATGGTTGCGTCAACTATTGATGTAATCTCCAAAAAAGCGGGAGAAACGGCAACGTGGAAATGGACTTCGGACGGTAAAGGCAGCTACGAACTGGAAAAAACCGACGATTCTGCCTTCCCGCTTATCGATGATGTGGCAGAAGGCAGCAACGGCACCGCCATTATACTGCACTTAAATGCTGAGGATTCTGAATACGCCACCCGCTGGAAGATCGAAGACATTATTAAGCGCTATTCAGATCACATTGCATTCCCCATTTATCTGCACTATACCCAGAAAGATTACGATGACAAAGGCGCTGTTACTGCAGAAACGGCAAAAACAGATCAAGTCAACGACGCAAGTGCGCTGTGGCAAAAATCAAAAGCGGATTTAACAGAGGAAGATTATAAGAATTTTTACAAATCGCTTTCGCACGATTCTACTGATCCGCTGTTATACGTACACACCAAGGCGGAAGGCACACAAGAATACACCACGCTTTTTTACGTGCCTGCTAAAGCTCCGTTTGACCTATTCCATGCAGACTATAAACCCGGCGTTAAGCTCTTTGTAAAAAGAGTATTTATTACTGATGATGAAAAGGAACTCTTGCCGGTATACCTCCGCTTTGTACGTGGTATCATCGATAGCGAAGACCTGCCGCTTAATATCAGCCGGGAAATCTTACAGCAAAACCGCATTCTCAGCAGCATACGCGCTGCATCGGTAAAAAAACTGCTGGGAGAGTTTAAAAAACTGGCAGAAAACGATAAACCAACCTATGAAAAGTTCATTGCTGAATTCAACCGGCCTTTAAAAGAAGGCTTGTACAGCGACTTTGAACACCGCGAAGACCTTTTGGACCTTGTCCGCTTCCAAACCACCGCCGAAGGGCTTGAATGGACGAGCTTTGCCGATTATGTACAAAGAATGAAGGAAGGGCAAAAAGCGATCTACTATATTACCGGCGGAGACAAAAAGACACTCATGCAGTCTCCACACCTTGAAGCGTACAAAGCCAAGGGCTTTGAAGTACTGGTCATGCCTGATGAAATTGATGATATCGTTATCCCTTCCATCGGTAAGTATAAAGAATGGGAGCTAAAAGCTGCTAACCGTGCAGGCTCTGATGATGAGCTCAGCACCGAAGAAGAGAAAAAAGAATCAGAGAAGAAAGAGCAAGACTTTAAGCCCATCCTCGAAAAGGTAAAAACAGCCTTGGGAGATGCTGTAAAAGAAGTTCGTCTATCAAAACGCCTCGCTGATTCACCTTCCTGTATTGTTGTTGATGAAAACGATCCGAGTTTGCAGATGGAACGCATGATGCGCGCAATGGGGCAGCAAACGTTCGGCGAAATCAAGCCAATCCTAGAGATCAATGCAGAACATCCAATAGTACAAAAGTTGAAAGATACTGACGACACCGCATTTATTGCCGATGTCGCTTTTGTATTATTAGATCAAGCGTTGTTGCTCAGTGGCGGTACCTTGAAGGATACAGCTGACTTTGTAAAACGGCTTAATACGTTACTTTCCAAGTAAACAAAAGGGCGTGTATTTCAGTTGAAATACACGCCCTTTCCATATAATCATTAAAAGTTCAGTGTTAAACCTTTATGCAGACATTTTGTTGTAAAGCTTTTGCATGCGGGACTTTTTCCGTGCAGCAGCATTTTTTGTGATAATACCTTTTCGAGCAGCAGAATCAAGTTCATGTGCTAATTTTTTTAATAGTAACCCCGCTTTCTCAAGATCCTTAGTATTAACAGCTGTTGTATATTTTTTTGCACAGGTACGCGCAGATGCTTTCACTGCTCTATTCCGCATACGGCGTTTTTCACTTTGCTTATGCCGCTTTATTGCAGACGCATTATTTGCCATGTAAACCTCCACTCTATCAATCCATTATTACTAGTATTACAAGTACGATACTTTAAACCAAATCAACTTTTTTTGCAATAGCTGCTCGTAATTTTCTCTCTTCTTCGACAGGTAAACCGAGTGCTGCTGCTCTATCAAGATCATGCAAGGCTTCAACCAGCTGGTTCTCCTGGAAATAAACCAACGCGCGTCTAAAATACACATGTGCTTGATAACCGTTAATGGCCAAAGACCGGCTAAAGGCATCAATCGCTTCTGTATTTTTTTTCATCAAGCTCAGTACAATACCTGCATAATAGTACGAACGGAAATTCTCGGCATTGTGCGCAATGCTTTCGTTAAAATCCTCACATGCCCTATCATAATTGCCTTGCGCAAAAAAAGCCATACCACGGTGCTTATACACAATTGAACGCACTAAATCATGCAAAGGCTGTGCAAGAATTTCAGTATACACCGCCTCTGCTGTCTTGAAATCACCCCGATTATGTGCCTCGATCGCACGCAAAATGAGATCGTCGATTGTTTCAGTAGTCGTATTATGCGCTGTAGAAACGCTTGCTGTATGTTCAAGTTCGCTACCAGTTTCGTCTTGGAAAAGAGAAGCAGTGTAAGTATCAGCAGAGGCATAAAACTGATTACGCCTTTTATCCAGCTCGGTGTTTAACTTATGCTGATAATCCCTAATCTCCTGAAATATAATATCAGCCAGGCTCAAACTTGCATTAATAGAAGCTAACTTCCGCTTTAACGGTACATCAAAAGGAGAAAACTCCGCTTTATACACGAGTTCATGCTCTACCTCTGCCCAAGCATCCTGTAAAATAGTGCGAATTTGAATTTCAAAAATTAAATTTTGCGGTAGCGTTAGGCCGATTTTAAAAACTTCGGGGATTTCTACCAACACATGGGTAGATTCATAACCGAATTCATAAAAAGTACGGTCTGCGCCTTTACGTTCAATTTCAATAACCGTAAAATTCTCTTTAAGGACGCGTTCAACTTCATCTAAATTCTGTAAAAAGGGACAAATAACCCTTACCCCGATTAAATCGCTTACTACCGGTAAATCATCGATGGTTTCAGATAAAAGCGGAAATTTAAACAGTTTTCGATACAAACTATCAAAACTTTTAACACGGGCCTTATAAGATGGGACAGCAGAAATTTTAATCGTAGAATGCAAATACTCTTCGAGTCGATCCAGTAAAATCACTAATCGAGGAGCATAGTCTTGATATCTTTCATATAATTTTTTTTTATCAGGTATCCATGCTTCACCAGAAGAAGCCATAAGCACACCTTTCTAGCATAAAATCTTTCATAAAATACAGGTATCCATAAAAATAAATAGACAGGTAATTAACATAACTACCTGTCTATTTATGATGATATTACGGAATAATACTATTGATTATTTCCGGTAGCATTTGCAGACCCTTCAGAAGGTGTAAAGCCTGCTTCTACAGCCAACTTTTCTTTTTCAAGGAAGCGCAATACTTGAGTTTTACCAAAGCGGGAAACTTCACGCTGCTTGCGTTCTGCATTCAATTTAGTTTGAATACCCCAGATGTTTTCATCAGCAAAGTCGCGAGCATTGGTCAAAACAGCTTTGTCGTAGATAAGTTTTACATCTTTGAAATAGCCAACAAAAGAACCGCCATCATGTGATGCATCGCGGGTGACTAAGAAACCTGCAAAAACTGAAGAGGGTAATGCAGTCGGATATGCCGGATAAATGCGAGCTTCACGCATGCGTACATCAGTGATATAAGCGGGATTATTCCAGATTAATTCTTTCCAACCGTCGAACAAGAGGTAACCCATGAAGTAGCGACGGACTTCATTCTTTTCATTGCGGATAAGTACGTATAACCCATGTGGGAAATTCATGCCATAGGTATTCACTGCGATAGATTTGAGAACACCTGTATTGCGTACTACACCGTACCCATCTTCAAAGCGTACTTTATTAGAAGCCTTTTCTTCTTCAGTGGGCTCCTGTAAATTACCTTGATCGTCAACTTGTGCCATGGGTTCATAGAGCGGAATATTAAAAGCAGGAACAATGCTTGCATTTGCATTATGAGCCCATTCAGGGAACTCAATGCGAACACCCATGATGCTCTGACCTGCAAAATTTTTGGCTTCGCTGCTTACTTTTGATTCTGCTGCATGAGAAGCTGCATCAGCAACAGGATTGCGTGAAGAAGAATTCAATACTACATCCCATTGGCCGATTGCGAGAGAAGTTCTCATTAATGCTTTTTGCTCATCGGTGTAAGAAGTTCCGGCTACACCGCTGTAATCCATAACGGTTCTGCGGTTTTGAGTCATCTTCTCAGTTTTGTCTGCAAGAATATCTGCGTTTAATAACGCGAAATCAACCAAAATTGCTTCTTCAGCAATAGCAAATGCGCCCATAAATAACAGTGCACTTGCAGCAAGTATGCTTGTTTTTTTCATGTAAAGCTCCTTTTATTGAGTTAGTATGCCTATTACTAATTTAGTATACGAAAGATATTTATTCTTGTCAACTCTTTCTGCGGGGCAAACACTAGAAGTTTTTTCGAGGTATCCCCCAGAGCCTAATGGCTTCTTTCGGAAGTAGAACGGCCATCGATGGACAAGGCGATCGTGCGGATGTGTGGATAATTGGTAAAAACAGCCCGTTTTAAAAGCTCATGGAACACGGAGAATTCAGCCGTTTGGATTTTCGGTGTAAGGGCAGCCGCCGGCAAATCGACATACAAGCAGCCGCTGCGCACAAAGCAGGCATTCGGTGTGATATCGGGATCGGTAAAGCGGAAAAACGAGCGGTTCATCGGACCGAGCAAAAGCTCACTGACCAACGTGATGGCAGGCTCCTGATCGCTTACAGGCATAACATAGCGCTCTTCGGCTTTCACACTGCCGTCAAGTTTGCTTTGAAAGAATAAAAGCATCCGCTCTGTTTTCGGCTGCATGAAACCGCCGATGCACGTAGCAAGTATAATAAGGCCCAACAGCAACCAGCATAGTATCCGCTGTTTGGTTAAAAACATAGTCATAATTTACGAACCTTCAAAATGATTGATAAATAGTTGGAGGCCATTATATATGCCCAATGCACATCGTTGCAAGTATGCCGGCGTATCCAAGAGCTTGGCTTCGTCAGGATTACTAACAAAGCCTAATTCAACGAGGACGCTCGGCATTTTGGCATTACGGACTACATACCATTCTTTTGCACGCAGTCCCCGGTTCCGGCTTTCGTGGCCGATTTGCCGTTCAAGCCCATCCAAAATATTCTGTGCAATCAGAATGCTTTCGGTGGTAAATTCTTCTTCCAACATGGAATTCAAAATAGGCAAAATATCCTGAGACGCGGTATTTTTATCGAGTAAGTCTCTCCGGTAGTCGGCCGGTAAATACCATACTTCAAACCCTGAGGGGCGGTTATTAAAACCGGCGGAATTCGCATGGATTGAAACGTAGAGGATGGCTTCATTTTCCCGCAGCTGCACGCTGTTTGCCATATTAACCCGGTCTTCCAGCGTAGGGAAGCTATCGTCATGGCGGGTAAGCAGGATCTTTTTACCCGGATAGGTGTTCCGCAGCATATCGTACAGGTACAATGACGTAGACAGCGCAATGTTTTTTTCGTATACCTCTTTTTTTGTTCCGTTATCGATATAGGAACCAATTGTACCGGGATCTTTACCGCCGTGCCCGGGGTCGATTAAAATAGCACCAACCCGAAACACAGCAGCTGTTTGGCCCTGCCCTAAAAAAACCTCAATTTCTTTAAATACCGAAAGCGGCAGGACCGGCCGGCCATTTTTGAGATACGGCGCCGATACAATCCTGGTTTCGGTATGGTCAAAAAACAGCAACGGCTGCCCAATGCGGCATTGTACCGTATGTGTGGCAAGGGAAAACGCTATTTCTCCGGAAAGCGGATCCCACATCAGGCCTGCCTGCAGCTTTTTGGCCGCATCCAGGGCAGCGATCGCTTCGCTATCGCTACCGGCACAAAAAGCGGCTGCTGCGGTCAACAAAAAAAAAATGAACGCCAGCCGTTTACGCAGCGTGTGTGCAGTCATAATGATACAATAAGCCCTGTATGCCGCCACGGATGAGCGCTTTCCAATAGGCTGACTTTTGCTCATGGCTTTCAGAACCGGACTCTGCGCATAGCACCGCGGCCAAAGCAGGTTCTACTGCCAGCGCTTGCTGCAGGAGCACTTTGAGCGGACGGCCTTGTATATCAAAGGCCGTATCCAATGCTTGTGCTAAAAAATCAGGCAGTAGCCATCCGTCGATTGCGGTGTACCGGCCCGCGGCAAACGCTTGTGCAAATGAATCGTAGGGAAAGTCTTTAAATTGGAGGACATGGGGTGGATACAGCGCCTGTTCTGCCGCGCTCGTATGCAAATTCGCTAAAAAAGCATCCGTTTCAGGCTGATGCGGCAGTAAGCGCACCACAATGCTTCTACACGCTTGCTCGCTTGCAAAAACCGCTTGAGCATGGGTAGGCGCACAGCTGATAACATTTCCGCACTTTTCAACGTTGTTTTGCGGAAACACCACCGTATCTCCTGCCGCAGCACGGGGAAATACATCGGTCACAAAGGGCTGCGTGCGGGCTGCATCGATCCCTATGGTGCAGGCGACTTTTCCGGGAATGGAAAGCCATGCTCGCTCAGCAGAAACCCGCGGACAGGTGGTGGCAAGCGGCACGGTAAAGTGTGTGTGCCCTTCCATCGATAGTTCAGGCTTTTCGCCGAGGGCAAGCCGCAAGGCTTCCCGCGTTATTGAGATACCGGAACTATACGGCACTGTCCAGCCGGACATGTATCCCCCTGAAAGCCGCGCGGCAATTTCTCCTACAAAAGCTTTGCCGTCTTTTACGAGTATGTCTCCTTTTACCGCTCCTTCGGTTAAGCCGAGCGAGCGGATACCCTGCTCGAACACTGTGATAATCTCGCGGGCAAGCGCTGCGGAGCAGGAGGAAGGAATGGTATGTCCCATTTCGATAAAATAAGGATGAAAAAAGATATGCCTATCCGCAAGACCGGTAACAAACAGCGTATCATCAAAGAAAAGTCCTTCGATAGAAAACTCGCTGCCTTCGATACATTCTTCAACAATAACCCTTCCGCTGCGGGAGTATTGCACAGCGTTCCGCACTGCAGGCGCCAGTTCGCAAGCGGAGCGTACCATTCGGCAGCCGCGTGCACCCATGTTATCCACCGGTTTTACCACAAGCGGGAACGCACCGGTAAACTGCGCTAAAGCACTCTCGGCCGAACCGCTGCTTGCAACTTCGGTAAAAACCGGCGAAGGCACTCCATGAGCGCTAAAACAGTGGCGCATACGCACCTTATCCGTTGCGTTGAGTGCAGCTTCCAGCGAGTGCCCGTGTAGGTGACACGCCTCTGCAATGGCTGCAACCGAAGCGGAAAAATCAGTGGCAGCGGTAAACACGCCGTCTAGTCCGCTTGTTTGCTGCAACGTGCGGGCATAATCTACCAAGCGATTAACGTCTTTTAAATCGATATGCACGAATACGTCCGCTTCGCCTGCGCACGGAGCATGCGCATTTCCATCGGCAGCAACCACAGTACAGCCTAAGCGGTGCGCTTCTTTGATCGCAACGCCTTGCATAAAGCCTGCGCCGAGCATGAATAATTGTTTTTTGCTTTTTTTTGTGTGTAACATAATCCTCTGATTCTTACGGCCTTGATTCAAAGGGGCCATTCAGCCGTGTCGCTCGTCATTTAAGCGCGGTTTAAAAGCCGTCTTGCTTGACGGCATAGATTTCCATACTATCGCCTAATTTAAAAAGCTTACTGATCCACATGAGCAGCTTCCAAGTAATGCTGTCTTTTTTTATGCTTGCTGCATGAGGAAAGCGTTCGGGATGATGACCGATGGATACCATTTTTTTCACCTCGAACCCATACTGAGCAAGCAGCTGCTTTACCTGCCGCATGTCCCATATCGTATAGTGATCGGAAGGGCTTTGTGCAAAAAAGGTTTGCCGCTTCCATCTGCCGGTAACGCCTGAAAGCGTGGGGGTAGAAAAGGCAAAAATACCGCCGTGCACCAGCAAGGCTTGCACTTTTCGCAGCACGCCGTCCAAATCCTGAAAGTGCTCAATCACAAACCACATCGTTACAGCAGAAAAACTTTCATTTTGCAAAGAAATGCGAATCGTTTGATTTTTTTTATCGGTAAAAGTTTCCTTCAACGTAAACTGAAACGAATCAGGGGTGAGTGGAAACGGCGTTTCACAGGCAGGTATTTCCAGCATATCACGCACATAGGCAACCGCATGAGCTGAAACATCGATGCCAACCGGATTCCAACCTTCTTCTTTTGCAGCTGCCAAAAAGGGCCCGTAGGCGCATCCGATATCCAAGATGCGCTTGGTACCGTTGTGCAAGCCGTCAAAAAGGGAGTCGGTGTCTCCATGGTTAAACACACGCGCATACAGGGTATTAATCAGCGCCATGCGACGCAAACCCTGCCCTTTAATCGAATCAAAGTCTTCAAGATAGGTTTTTCCGTACTGCGCTTGATATTCTTCAAAAAAATACTGCGTGCCGTACTTTTTTTCCTGCGCAACGATAAACGAAGGATAGTGCAGCTGGCATATAGGGCAAAAACAAATGGTTTTATCGGTAGCGCGTCCGACAGGCGGTATCTGCGCAGAAGCTCCACATACCGGACAGGGGAGGGTAGACGCGTACGCAAGTTTGAAGATGAATTCCGACAGGCTTTGGCTTTGAGAATTCACCGTAACAATAGAAGGAATGGTAATACCTTGCGCGCATAGTTGCTGGATAGCCTCTTTAACCGGCTTGCCTGCGGGCAGTGTGGAAAAACCTGCGGCTGCACCAAGCTGCCGGTGGTATTCAGTGGGAGAGACCAGCACCACCGCGCAACCTGCAGCGAGCGCTTCAAAAGCGGTAAATCCATAGTGGGTAATCACCATATCCCATTCATATAGTCGCTCCCGTATATTATTGATATAGGGGAAAACCTGTAAATTCAATTTAAGCGGCGTGTATTCGCTCGCCGCAGGATTGATCACCGATACATCCGCGCCGAGTTCAGCCATGATCTGTGCAGCGGGCAAGGCTAGCTGTGCCGCATCTTCGCCGCCGCACACTACCAATACCTTGATACGGGTAAGATCGAAAAAAAATCTCCCCTTGTTTTCGTACCGTTGCATATCGGCTATTTGTTTTCGATTTTTAGGAAACGGAATAAAGCGGATACTATCCATATTTGCCGCAAGCGCGAGTGCTGCTTGTTTATCCGCTGCCTGCTGCCCTAAGCTCGGCAGTACATCCAAAATATAATCGGCAAACGCTCTGCCTGCACCGCCTTCATCCAGTGCTACCACTGGCGCTTTGGCTTTTAAATGAAGGATGGTTTCAACATTCGTCCTAAAGTTATCTAATATAATGAGACATGTTTCCTTTGGTATTTCGTGTATAACGGCGGTGATACCTGTTTTTTCTACTATAGCGTCTACAAAGGGCGGATTAGCTTTTTCGGGCAGAAAGAGTGCACACCGTAGCACTGCCGAAAGCTCTTGCATCAGCACGCATACGCGCCGTAAATGCCCTGAGCCTTGTCCTTCTTGCACCGAAGGCATAAATACCACCAATTTATCTGCATACTTACAGGCTTTGACGATAGCGGAAGCCGAAGGAGGCAGATTAATTTTATTTTTTTGCAAATACTGTATAATGAAACGCGCGCGCTCATAGTCCTGTTCAGTATCTATCGTAGTGCGGAGCTGCGGCAGGTACCACTGTTCGGGAGCAGGCTCGCGTATGCACGAAAAGGTGTCGGTATGACGGTACAAAGCAGGCCCTACATGCTCATGATCATAGGGGTCATTGGTGAGTTGCTCAGCGGCGAGCAAGCTGCGTGCCTTCAAAATTTCTATGCCACTGCCGTGCGGTAAACCGGTAAAGGTGAAATAATCCGGTTCTTCTAACTCAAAAAAGCGGCGCACTGAGGCAAGCGCTGCTTCGGTAAACAGAAAAGGATTATCAGCCGTTGCGCGCACAATGCTCGTAATAGGCCGTAACGAAGCTTCGAAATGCTTGATAACCGTACAGAACCTGTTGAGTACATCCGTTTCAGAGCCGCTGATAACCGTATACCGCAGCTTGGCCGCTATGGGCGTTAATTCCTTGACAGAGTTATCATCGCACGCGAGGATGTACCGCTCCGCCGGTATCTGCCGCATGGCTTCCAGTGTGTGTTCCAATAAAGGCTTGCCGCCTATGTCCATAAGCACCTTTCGAGGTAGCCGTGAAGAATTCAACCGGGCTTGCACTACCACGGCAAGTCCTGCATATACATTACTCATATAAAGGCCCCCACTGTGCAGTTAGTGTACGCGCTGTTGTTTTAAAGCGGTATTTATTTTTTTTCACCCATTCCCGTGCAGCCGAGAAATGCTTCCATGCACTTAAAGGATTTAAGCCCGACTTTCGCAGATAGGGAAAAAACACACGGTATGAAAGATAGGCATATTCATTGTGGATGTCCGGTGCCAAGTTTTTTAAATAAAATTGACGGTAAGCGGCATCGGCTGAAATATCTTCAGGACTGATGGCCCCTTCGTATTGTATGCGGAACGAAGTAAAAATGCGGATCTGCTCCCCCCACAAGTGTGCCCGAAATCCGAAATCAAGGTTTTGCCAATAGGGATTCGCAATGGAATAGTCAAATCCGCCTATTTGTATACACTTTCTTCTATTATAGATGCCCATAAAATCGTAGGGATAAATAGATGCTGTTTTATCTTTAATGCAGGCGAGGTGTTCGGTAGAAAACGCATTCCCCTGCAAGGTAGGGACGATTTGATTCAACAGTGCTTCTCCGCGTGCATTGGATAGTACGGGAGCTGTGCACAGAAGATCATGCTCCTTCACTTTATCCAGTAGTCGGGCGGTAAAACTGCCGGTGGGAATGCAGGCATCACTCCAGATGACAAGCACATAAGGAGCTGTCGTTTCGGCAAGGGCGATATTGATCATCTCGCCGATCGTAACCGGTTCGCGGGGAAATAAGAATTTAACCGCTGGGTATTTCCCAGAAAGCGATTCAATATCACTGGCTTGTTCACTGGTTTCAACTGAAATAATAGAAGAGAACCCAGCCTCCAACAGCTTTTCAAAAAAACCGGCACGATAATAGCGCCTGCTGCGGTTTAACACAATAACGCAAAAGGGTTCGAGGGTGCTGTCGCCGTAAGTATGGCCGCCGACAATCGTATGGCAAATTTTCCGTTCGTTAAAAATTGTAGGTATAGTACTCATCACACGTTCCACACAGTCCTTTATACACTGATTTGGCCTGTTCTTGATAGTACTTGTTGCCGTTTTGCCAGATACTATCGAGTGAATCCACAAATACATTGCCGAAGAGGATCGATTTACCGATATCTTCTTTGCATAACGGTACCGAGCCGTCATTGCATATCGACATATCCCGCTTTAAGTGCCAGCATGCATGCCGCTCCAACGGAGAAAGATCAGCCGTGCGGCGATCGGGTAATTGCCCGCACAGGTGATCGTACTTTTGAATGAGCGGATGGGCTGCCTGCTTTTCCCACAGGCGGTAAAACGCTTCAAGCTCCACTTCGTTCTCGTTCATCCTGACCATCTGAGCCCATACGCTATTGGGGAAAAGCCTGGCTAACTCAGAGGCAGCGGCAATGGCTTGTTTTAACGCGGCCTCAGCCGGTCCCTCCGAAAGCTGATGCACGCGCGCATATAGTGGCGCACTCACCGCATCGATCCCCACAATCCAGTAGATCGGCAGATATGGTGAGGCACGAGTAGGAGCTGCGCTCACTTTTTCCCGTATCGCACTGTAAAGCTCATGCGAACCGGCTATGCCACTGGTTTCAATTAATACCGACAGTGACGGATATGAAAGGATGTGCGCGATAGTATCAATAATCTGGGGATGTAAGAGGGGCTCGCCGTACAGGGAAAGCGAAATCACTGCCGTTTCAGAAAAAGCGGCGATGGAATCGATAATGTGCTGAATGCGGGGCAAGTCCATACAAAGCGCAGGAGCAAAGCAGCTTGTTACCACCGGAGGGCGGTATAACGAAGTGAGTGGATGGCAGGCGACGGTTTCAATGCCGTAATACGCGGGCAAAAGCCGTAAGCATTCCTGGCGTGCGTGTATGAGACGAGCGTAATTTTCAGCCGTTATGTCGGTAAACGAGCGGCATAAAAGCCACGCCGCTTTGGTATCAGTGTAAAAATGCAGCCTGAACTGGCGCACATCCTCTGGAGCGATCATGGTTTCTAAGTCGTAAGCGTTAATGTCCGGCTTGATGAGGTCAAAGAGAAAGGTTCGGGTGAGCGGGGCTTCTTGTGCATATGGCAGCTTGGCAAGCAGTGCAACCATATGCCGGTCAAGCAGCTGCGGGAGCAGTCCTTCAGGGTAGCCGTCCGCGAAACTGTACTCGGCACGGTAGGTGCAATGCTGTTTGTAGAGCTGCGCGGCGGCCTGCACATCCAAAAAAGGGGCATCTGCCCACACAAGGAAAAGATGATCTGCTTCGGCGGCAGCAGGAAGCAGCGCTGTAAAAAGCGCCGCCGCCGTTGTTTTCTCTTCCGGTAAAGCGATTATGCTACCTTCCGGTATTTCTCCCCTGCATTCCTGCCTGAGCAGTGCGCATTCTGCAGCTGAAGCTACCACAATACAGCGGTCAGCGTCAGGTAATTGCAGCGCGCGAGTATATGCAGAAAAAAACGCTGGCTGGTTATCGTCTTTTAACGGTTTAAAGGCATATGCAGACATACCAGATGCCAGCAACACAACAAGGGTCTTCATAGTATGAAGTATCGGCAAACTCACGCCGTATCATAAACCGAGCCTGGGGTATCAGGGGCATACATCGGGTGAGTTCGCTACGCAGCAGTTGCGAGGTGTATCAGCTCTTTTTATGTTCGCCTGCAGGCGCTCTGTTTTGCATCAACACAGGCTGGCCGGTGGCATCAAGCGCATCACGCCAGAGCGAGCCGTCCGGTTCAACGTAATTGCGTTTACTCACCACGATTTGAATAGGCAAGTGCACGAATTTATTGTACATGAGGCCCACGATCAGCTTGGTTTTGCCTGCCATCGCAGCGTGAACCGCATTGTTCCCCAGCCGTTCACAGTAAATTGAATCGATCGGCGCTGCCGGTGCCGATCGGATTTGATAGCTGGGATCGATGTACTTTAAATTGATGTGAGTACCCACTGATTCAAAATAGCTTTCGATTTGCTGCTTTAAAAACACGCCTATATCCGACAAGCGCTTGTTGCCAGAAGCGTCCGTTTCATTCTTGCTCTGCAGCAAGTCTTGGCCTGCTCCTTCTGCAACAATGATAACTGCGTTGTGCCGCTGCTGCAAGCAAAGCTCCAAGTGCTTTAATAAGCCGTTCGAGCCGGCAATATCAAAGGGCACTTCGGGGATCAGTACAAAATCAACTTCATGACTTGCAATGGCGGTATGTGTGGCGATGAACCCTGATTCTCTACCCATCAGCTTGACGAGACCGATGCCGTTAATCTGAGATTGTGCTTCCATACGTGCTGCAGCAACGGCCTCAGTTGCCTTTACGACGGCAGTATCAAAGCCGAATGACTTTTGAATAAATGATAAATCATTATCGACTGTCTTGGGCACGCCTACTACCGAAATACACAGTCCCCGCTTATTTATTTCTTCAGCAATCGCTAATGATCCCTTTTGGGTGCCGTCGCCGCCTATGACAAACAGTATGTTCAAATTGAGCCGCTCGATTCCGTCAACAATATCAACTACACGGTTGCCCCCTCCGCGTGAAGTACCGAGAATAGAGCCGCCGGTTTTGTGGCAGGCATCGACTACCGTGGGGTTGAGCGGCAGCACGTCAAAATTGTAATCGGGCAAGAGACCTTTAAAGCCGAAGCGGATTCCGCTGATGCGGGTTACGCCGTAGCGCCGCCACAAACAGCGCACAATCGCTCGAATGACATCGTTGAGGCCGGGGCATAGTCCCCCGCAGGTGATAATACCGGCATGCACGTGGCTTGGATTAAAAAATATTTTTTCGCGCGGCCCCGCTTTTTCAATCAATTCGGATCCTTTAAAGGGCCCTGATTGCTCGCCTATTTCCGCATCGAGTTTAAAGCGGATAAACTGCTCGTTGGTCACATAATTCGCAATGCGGTCTCCCACTACGTTCGAAAGACGGATAGGAGAGGGAATTTTGCATTCTCCCAGCGTCTCAATGGTAAAATCATAATCCTGCTTATTCATGTTTATGCTCCTCTATGGTAAGTGATTGATCCCCGTTGATGAATGCGGTGAGTTCTCCTTCAAGCTGTTCCAATGACGTTTCACATTGGAGTATTTTTTCATACGTAATATTTTTTTGTATGGCTTCCAATCGTAAGAACACATCATCAAGCCGCTCTGTCCCGTTTCTATCCTCTTTGGTTTGAATAAAAGGAAACGGATAAGAGCTAAATGACATATTTTTTTCCTGCTGCATTATTGCCTCCAAAAGGATTACCGATAATGAGAACTGCTCACCGCCGTCAGCGTGCTCGTGAATCCCCGTAGCGTGCAGTATAGCATATTCTGTGATCTTTGATAATTAGATCTCTGCTTTTTATTCGTGCGAGAGTTTAATACCTCGACGCTTCTAGCGTCGGGGGTTGTTGATTTTGCTTGCCACGAAATCATACAGTGTTTTCATATCCGAAAGCGCTTTTAAAACATGCTGCTCTTTTATATTTAACTCTTGCGGATAACGGATTTTTACACCATACGGTGTAAGTGAATCAGCTGAATTTAAAATATCCTCAGAAAGAGTTACGAACTCTGAAAGTTTATCTACAAGTAAACCTAAATCATGAGTTTTTTGCAATTCTCCGTCATAGGCAAGGATTAACGCTTTTAGCATTTTCTCTGCCGCCTGCTGGCAATGATAACATATTATCTCTCGTGGTTTTGGATATTGAATTTCATTCAGGTGATTTGCAGAAAGAACATCCATATCCGCATAGCGAATCCATTCTTTTACATCACTTTCATTTTTCATACAATATGATTCCTTCACGGTCTATGATGTTTTCAAGAGTCTTGCGAGTTCTTCTTTCTTCAAAACCGGAAACAGAACCGACAACTATATCTACTGAACGGCGTTT
>JBQNBR010000026.1:0-23956 GCA_052169815.1 Treponema sp. | reverse complement strand
TGCCGCATCTTGCGGAAAAGCTTGAAGCGGAAGAAGAAGAGCAAAATAAGAAGAAAAAAAGCCTGACGATTGCAATAGACGGCAAAGAAATCCGCTCGACAGGGAAAATGAATTATTACATGAAGACACACAGAGAGTGTCTGCCGAGTTATACCATCATTTTGACGAAGACAGATGCAGGATTCAGAGTAAGAACATACAGCAGAATCTGAATATGCTTCATAAAGCAGCGCTTAATATCGTGCGCATACACAAGCGGGAAACTCAATCAAAGCTGCCTTTGAACGGCATTATGTTCCGTGCTCTTATGAATCCTTACGACTTATTACCGCTTTTAGACAAAAATTGATTTCCCTGAGCCCGTGACAGGCCTTCTTGTATGAATGCTTTTTTTTTTCTATAATAGTATGTTAATCACCAACATCACCGCAAAGTAGCGATGGTGTTCTGAAAGAGGTATACTATGGAACACGATATACGGCAGCAATGGAGGGAGCGCGTTGCACAAGCCTTATCAGCAATGCTGCCGGCCGGTACTGAGCCCATTGCTGCTCACGACGTTATTATGGAAACTCCTCCCGATCCTCAGCTGGGCGATATAGGGTTTCCGCTTTTCAGCTTTGCAAAAGTACTACGAAAAGCGCCGCAAAAAATTGCAGAAGCCTTGTCCACAGCGCTTGCAAGCGATCAGACGATGCAGCATAAGGATATGATAAAAGCGATCGGCCCTTATGTAAATATCTTTTTACCTAAAAGCGAACACATAGCGCAAACCCTTGCAGCCATCTTGACGGCTCAAGCTGATTACGGCAAAACGCGCACTTTAAGCGGAAAAAAAATGATGATAGAATTCTCGAGTCCTAATACCAATAAGCCGCTCCATTTAGGACATCTACGCAATGATGCAACGGGAGAAAGTTTGGCGCGCATCCTTGCCTTTAGCGGGGCGGAAGTTTACAAAACCAATATTATCAACGACCGCGGCGTGCATATCTGTAAATCGATGCTTGCGTACAAAAAATTTGCAAATGGCGCAACGCCCGAAACACTCGGTGTAAAACCCGATAAATTTGTCGGCGATATGTATGTGCGCTTTCATACCTACAGCAAAAGCCACCCCGAAGCCGAAGAGGAGGCGCAAGTATTATTGCGGAAATGGGAAGCAGGAGACCCTGAAGTGCTGGCATTGTGGAAGCGCATGAACGGCTGGGCAATGGAAGGCATTCAGCAAACCTATCAGCGCACCGGTGTTTCTTTTGATAAACTTTACTTTGAAAGCCAAGTGTACCGCAAAGGCAGGGCAGAGATTTTGCAGGGCTTAGAAAAAGGGCTCTTCTATAAGGATGCCGACAATTCAGTTTGGATCGATTTAGAGCCAATCGGACTTGATAAAAAGGTGCTGCTCCGCGGCGATGGCACTGCATTGTACATCACCCAAGATATTGGCCTGGCCATCACTCGGCACGCTGAATGGCCTTTTGATACCCTCATTTACGTAGTAGGCAATGAACAGCAGTACCATTTTAAAGTACTGTTCTATGTGCTCAAGCAGCTCGGGTACGATTGGCACAAAGGATTACACCATCTTGCATACGGTATGGTGAATTTACCGGAAGGTAAAATGAAAAGCCGCGAAGGCACGGTGGTCGATGCAGATGATCTAATAAGCGATCTGAAACAAGGGGCCTTAGAAGAAATCAGCGCAAAAGGGCGCGAACAAGCGGTGGGGGACCCTGAGGGCGTAGCAGAAAAAATAGCACTGGGTGCTTTACATTACTTTCTTCTACAAATGGATACCATGAAGGATATGTTGTTCAACACCAAAGAATCCCTTTCTTTTACCGGTAACACCGGGCCGTACATTCAATACATGGGTGCACGTATTGCCTCGCTGTTACGGAAAGCGCAGACAGATAAAGGAGCCGCTGCAATACACCAGGGTACCTACCGTCCTGAACTGCTTACCTCTCCGCTCGAATGGGAATTAGTAAAGAAACTGGAAGACTTTCCCCATCAGGTGGATAAAGCGGCGAGCCAATACACGCCCAACATCATAACGGCGTATGTATACGACGTGTGCAAACTGTTTAGTCGGTTTTACCATGATTGCCCCATTCTCGCAGCAGACAATCCCGACCTTGCAGTAAGTCGGCTGAAACTAGCGCAGGCAGTCAAAATAGTGCTGCAAAACGCTTCGCACCTGATACTCGTTCCTTTCCTCGAGGTAATGTAGTGGTATATTCTCAGAAACAGCGCACGAGCACACACCGGAAGCACCGGCGGCTGCATCCGGTTAGTATAGGGTGCAGTTCCAAAAGAATTTGTTTGCCCGCCGTATTTTACGTTCCTTTAACAGCTGTGCAATAAGGCGGGCGCTATCGTGTGGTCGCCAATACGCCGACTGCTGTTCCATCAGCTGTATAAGGCTATCGCTCGTATACATTCTTTTATGCGTTTTGATAAATTGCACGAGCTCTAGCTCATCTTTCGGGAACGATACTGCGGTGCCGCTACACACATCACAGCCTGAACAGGCGATGCTTTCATCTCCTGCATGTTGCGGTACTGCCCGTTTTTCTCCTAATGCTTCAAGGAGCACTTCCCTGCGGCATCTCCCGCTTTCTGCAAACATGGCAAGGCTCGCCGCGCGCTTGCGCTCCTTTTCAGGTAAGCCGTTGATACGGGCCCTATCTTGCGGGCTCCACAGCAAAAGCGCTTCGGAAGGCTCCCCGTCCCGCCCTGCCCTGCCTGCTTCCTGCACATAGGCTTCCGCCGTAGGAGAAGGATCAAAGTGAATAACCGTCCGCACGTTCTTTTTATCCACGCCCATACCCCACGCGCAGGTTGTTACGAGCACCGCATCATCTTGGGCATGGAACCATTGTTCCACCGCTATTTTTTCTTCACGCTGTAAACCGGCGTGGTAAAACCGTACCTGCGGGTAGTGCAAACTATAGCGCAAAAAGGCGGCAAGTTTTTCGGTGGTGTTACGAGCAGCACAAAAGACAACCAAGGGCTTTTTGCGCTTTTGCACCTCATGCAACAAAATAGGCTCCTTTACGCGGCAGGGCACAACCGAATAGGTAATATTCACCCGATCCGATTCCCCGCGCACCATATGCGCTTTACCGCCAAAAAGGAGCTCGCTGATACGGCGCAATACAAAATCGCCTGCCGTAGCAGTAAAAGCGGTAATAGCAGGCGGCTGCAATCTTTCGATAATTGTTTGTAGCAAGCGGTACGCAGGCCGAAAACTATCACCCCATTCGCTTACGCAATGCGCCTCATCAATGGCAAGATGCGCGATGCCCCGCCGCGCAACACGCTGTAACACGCTTTCCTGCATGAGGATTTCAGGGTTGGCAATGATAATCTTGCTGGCAGGCCTGCCGCCTGTACCTTCGAGCCTATCATACTGCTTTTGGCGCTCTTGCGGACTTTGCCCACCGCGGAACAGCACCGGTTCAAGACCTGCCTCCTGCATACGGCGTAATTGATCGCTCATCAAAGCCAAAAGTGGATAGATAACCAAAGTCGGCTTCTCCAATAAAAGCGCAGGCACCTGAAAGCAGAGGGACTTTCCCGCTCCCGTAGGAAGCAGCACAATCTGCCTGCCGCGTAAAATCCCATCTTCATCGTAACGGTCGGTGAGCTTTTGAGTACCGATCGCCTGCGCCTCCTGTGCAGCGCGCTGCTCCGCATGCACTGCATCGAGAATATTGGCAATAACGAGCCGCTGCCACGGCAAAAGCCGCGCAATACCAAACACGCTCCGTGCGCAATGGGCGGCTGCATCAGTTTCCGGTTCTATCTGTTCTTCGTTGTAACAAGGGTTATCGGTTTCAAAAATAGGCGGAGCAATGCCGTCAGGCGCTGGGGCCCCAGCAGCACTCATCCGTTTTTGCGGATACGCACTAGAAAGCGCTGCTTTTTTTGCTTCTGTGTTCATATCAGTACTATGCTGCATAAAAGCAAAAACGGCATTTTATTTATGGGGCAATAATGGCTTCGAGCGCTGTTTCCATCATAGCAGTAAAAGATTGCTGGCGCTCTTCCGCGGTGGTTTGTGCATGGGTTACAATATTATCTGAAATAGTAAGAAGAGCGAGCGCCTGTCGCTTAAATTGGGCCGCAAGCGTATACAGCTCCGCCGCTTCCATCTCAACGGCTAGTAAACCGTACCGAGCCCAAAGCTTCCAATCTTCTTGCTCATCATAAAACACATCAGACGAGGCGATACCGCCAACCAAAGGCTGATGCCCAAGCCATACCGCAGCATCATACGCATTTTTCAGAAGGCTCCAGTCAGCAGTCGGTGCAAAATGAGTACCGTGAAAGCGCTGCGTGTTTAAACCCGAATTCGTTGAAGCGCTCATGGCAATAACTAGTGAACGAAGCGGAGTCTCTTGCTGCAAAGCACCTGCCGTACCAATGCGGATAGCTTTTTGCACGCCATAATCGTGAAAAAGCTCATGCACGTAAATCGATAACGAAGGCTGTCCCATCCCGGTTCCTTGTACCGATACTTTTTTACCTTTATATAAACCGGTAAACCCGTACATACCGCGTATTTCGTTATAACACTGAGCATTTTCTAAAAAATGCTCAGCCACAAACTTGGCGCGCAGCGGATCGCCCGGCAGCAAAATACGGTCAGCAATTTCTCCTTGTTTTGCAGCAATATGAATACTCATAATTCCTCCCTAGGTCTATTTGCCCTATCCTACCACATTCACACCGGCACGCCTAGACTCTTCTGCAAGGATTCAAGTGTGCAATACGCGCGCGTAAAAAAAGCCGTTTTTAGTGTAATGCACGATAATCTTAAGCGAGGAGTTATACCATGCACTATCGTTGTTTTTATCGCCGTATTTTGCTCTTTTACCTTGCAGCGGCAAGTCTTACCGCCTGTTCTTTTTTTAACCGACGTACAAGCCAAAAACAGGTATATACCTTAATGAGCTATAACACACAAACTCTTTTTGATGCAGTGGAACATGGAACCGAATTTGCTGCATTTAAGGGGAGTAAATCCAAATGGTCAACGCAAAAATATCACACGCGGCTTGAGCGGCTTGTAAAGACCGTCCAGCTCATGGGTGAGAAATTGAGCCATCAGCAAACCGTTCCCGATATTGTTGTCCTACAAGAGATTGAAAATGCCCAAGTGATCGAAGATTTTTGCAAAAAGCTCCCCGCCGACGACAGCTACCCCTATGCACTCTGCTGTCCTGCACCAGAACAGCAAGCCCTTACCACAGCCTTGCTCAGTAAATATCCTATTGAGCATTTTTATATACATTCTTTACATGTTGAAACAGCTGATTCAGCGGTGCGGCCGCTTGTCGAAGCGCTCATTAATATGGGCACCAAAGACAACAAACAGCTTTTAACCGTGTTTTCAGTACATTGGAAGTCTAAGGCACGAGAGAAGAGCCTTGAAAGCGTACGGCACTTACAAGAAAAACAGCTCGTACAAAAGCTAGCAGCGCACCGAGCACAGCACCCCGACATACCGTTCATTGTGTGCGGGGATTTTAATCAACCGCTTGAAGAATGCACCGAGCTGCAGAACATAGCAGTGTGCTGGGATACGGAAACATACCGCACTGCGGTAGAAGAGGGGCTCCAACCGGCAGGAAGTTACTATTTTCATAACACGTGGGAAAAAATCGACCATATTTTTTATAGTAAAAAAGGAAAAGACCCAAGCGGTATTGCAGTAACGGCTTTTATCGTGCCCTATGACCAGCCGCTTGTAGAACATGGTGCACCTGTACGTTATGATGTATTTAATGGATCAGGCTATTCAGATCACCTACCGATTGGGATTCAATTTAATTTATAAAAGGTCACCATGCCCCGTATACCAATTATCGAGGTATACGGGAAAAATACCGGTTATAACCTGAATTTCACACCCAAAACCACCGCGTTTGATCCGGTAAGCGAATACTGTAAGGTTACTTTGTTTTTTTCGCCTTCCGTTCCTTTTTCAATATTGAGCGATTGTTTTTGATTGATCGGCTTGTAAATATTATAGATATCAGCAATATAGACGCCAAAGAAATTAGTAAACATATACGCAAGCGCTACATTTACACCACCGCCTATATTAGCATAGGTCATCACCGATTTTCCCGCATCTTGAAAAAATTGAGCATTGCTGATCGCAAAGCCTGCACCTACTAAGAACTCAAAGCCATGGCCACGGTTAAAAGTATAAGACAACCCAAGTTGTGTAGCATTGCTGCTTTCTGCAAAAAAACTTTTGTTAGTAGAAGCCATCATGGTAACATATGCAGCAGCATTTCCGAAAAGATTAACGGATAAGCCCAAATTGAGGCCTCCTAAGTTTTTAGGTTCCACTTTAGTGTTTGTATTGGTACTATGCACGTGATGATTAAGATATAAACCGCCTAAGTCTATATCAATCCCTAATGCGTGTACTCCCATACCAGCAGTTACCAGCATAAAAAGTGCAGCAATAATACTACATTTCATCTTTTTCATTTCTATATACCTCCATAGTTTAATATGCGCATTCTGGCAAAGCATTATTCCCTCTGTCAATTGCCTTGCACTTGCTCAACGTATAAGAGCTGTGCAATTTCAGGTCGCTTCCAGCGGACAGCCACGTTATAAGGGATTTCTCCTGCGATACTCTTTTTCTGCAGCTGGTCCGGTGCAAGTGCAATCACCGTTTTTATCGTCTCAGTATCTGCAAGCCGGGCAGCATAATGCAGTAAACATTCACCAGCAGAATCCGCAGCATGTCCTGACTGTTTATGAATGACCGGTAACAACTCCTGATATTGTTCCAATGCAATAGAAACAGCAGACTCCCCCTTATTATTGACCACAAAAGGATCTGCCCCGCTTGCGAGCAACGTCATACAAGAATTGAGCATTTTATGCCGTGCCGCGATGATAAGCGCAGTACTGCCCATTCTATCCCGCTTGTCAATGGCGTAATGTTTAGCAAGCAGCTGCTGCAATGTGCTCTTACGGGTATTTTCACTTGCCGCAATATGTAAAGGCGTTTCACCATCAGAATTACTAAGCTGAGTATCTTTACCCACAACGGCATCAATCATTGCAGCATCGCCATGTAATACAAGCGATAACGGTGTCGCTCCTGAAATATCGCGTACCATAGGGTTACCACCTGCAACCCGGATTGCAGTAATAAGATCAAGTGACGCATTACCCGCCGCTTCGTGGAATACTGTTTTGCCGTACATATCCTGCGGCGTAGGCAATGCCCCTTGCTGTAATAAGAAAAATGCCGTTGCCTCCTGCCGGCATTGTACTGCCTCAGCTAAAGCAGTTTTTCCAGTTTCATCAGCAACATTCTTATTAATATTGTACGCAAGAAAGAGTTTTATAAAAGGGAGACTTCCCCGCTGAGCCGCTATATGCAATGCGGTTTTTCCACTGCTGTTTTTTGCATGCAGTACCGCGTATTTTTTATCATTGCTATAACGTAAAATGAGATCTGCCGATTCTAACGAAGTATACTGTACCGCCGTGTGCAGCACCGTATTACCGAGGAAATCCCGTGTATCAAGATCAATACCAGGCTTTTTCCCACTACGCAACAGGGCATCTGCAGCAGCAACGCTGTTCGTTTTAACCGCACTAAAAAGCGGTGTCTCGTTATTACTGTTTACTGCGTTTATATCTCCACCCTTCTGTATAATATAGTACATTAGCTGCGGTAAGTTCCATTCTGCCGCATAGTGAAGCGGTGTATTACCCACATTATCGGTGGCACGAACCGTTTGCTCCGTTACGA
This sequence comes from Treponema sp., assembly GCA_052169815.1. Taxonomy (GTDB): domain Bacteria; phylum Spirochaetota; class Spirochaetia; order Treponematales; family Treponemataceae; genus Treponema. The sequence goes on along the minus strand of JBQNBR010000026.1, from coordinate 16,158 downwards.
GCCACATTTCACGTCCATCCTGTTTAGTAAGCGCAAGTTTAAGCGGTGAAAGGCCTTGCTTATTCGTAAAGAATATATCAGCATTATGTGCAATCAGTATCGGACCAAGCAGCCTGTCATTATGCATCACGGCGGTGTGCAACGGGGTATTTCCTGATTTGTCAGGCTCATTTGTCATATTCTTTTTATCGAGAATATGCGCGACAATTTCCTTAGGGGCTCCTAAGGCTACCGCAACATGAAGCGGACTTCTGCCGTCAGAATCTTTTTGCACCACCGTTTCATTAGTAAGCAAAATAGAAACCGTGTTAAGACCCTTTCTCATACTTTTTATAAAAGGAGTTTCTTGGTTAACATCTTCCAGATGAATATGAGCACCGTGCTCAATTAATGTAACAATTTGAGGAGCGCTGTTTTGCTCAACTGCAAGTAACAGCGGCGTTTGCCCCCTTTTATTTCGGCCGTTCACTGGCGCTCCGGCAGCTATAAGCTTTTCCAATACCGCTTGATCCCGCTTGGTTAATACCGCCGTATGTAACGGTGTCTCTCCATTCATATTCGGATTGCGAGGATCTGCATGATGTGCAAGCAGCATATCCAAGAGCTGTTCAGCAGCAGGAGATGTCATACACAAGTGCAATGCAGTATTTCCGCTATTGGTATGCACATTGACACTTGCTCCGGCATCCAAAAGCACTTGCACCGTATCGATCTGATTGTTCTGCACCGCACCATGAAGCGCTGTGGCATGCGAAGCATTTTTAGCATTAAGCGGCACCCCTTCTTCTATTAAGAAAAGCACAAACCCTTTCTGCCCAGCACGTGCGGTTATATGCAGCAGGGTATCGCCTTCTCCAAATCGTAATCCATAGTTGCGTTTAAGCGTTGCAGTTTCAAATGCAGCAAATTCCCCCTGTAAAGGCCGCACACCAGCACGTAACAGGTTCGCAGCGATCGCGGCCGCTGCTTGCTCTTGCGGGTACTGATACGCAATCGCCAAAGGCGTTCTGCCTTCAGCATCCTTGTCTTGACAGGGGCTCCCTGCCGCTAAAACGCTTTGCACAGCAGCTTCATTACGCACTTCTGCCGCACAATGCAAAGGGGTTCTCCCGTCAGCATCCTTCTGCAAAATAGTCATCGGATTGAGTATACTTTCAGTACAGCCTTTATCAATCGCAATCTGGAAGGCTGTTTTCCCGTGCTTAGCAGTTGCAAACAAATTGGCATTTTGTTCTGCCAACGTTTGTGCGGAACGCAAGCAGCCATCCTCTACCGCTGCAATAAGCGGCGTACGACCGGCAGGATCACGCTCCTCAAGGTCTGCTCCCATCTTGAGTAAAAAAGCGATAATCGCCGGTTCATCTTCCTTTACGGCAATATGAAGTAAACTGAGCCCATTGGCATCTTTCGTCGTAATTTCGTCGGTATTAAAGTGTGCTTTCACTCCTTCAACATCACGCGCCCGTATCATTTGTATGAGCGTTTTGGTAGTGGTACAAGAAAAAAAGAGGAAACAGCTCAACAGCGAAATCACCACCTTCGCTGTTTTTTGCGTTTGTCGTATGTATACTTTCATAAAAACTCCTCAATATATACTCAATATATAATCGATACAATCGGAAAAATAATATAGGGCATCTCTAAAAACCTTGTTGGATTTTTAGAAGATACCTCATCAGCAAAGCTGATAACGAGTCTTTCATAAGTCATTATATAACGATGACTTATGAAAAAAATCGCAAGTTAAATCTAGGGTAAACCTCTAAAAACTTCAATTTTTAGAAGTTCCCGTTACTATAACAAGGAGTAAAGTAGTGCGTCAAGGGAAGAAAAAAGCTTTTTACCACAGCTGTCCTATCCGAATAGCAGCCGACATAGTACCCACTGAGTATTCCAAACTCCGTTCATTCAGACGAAAAGCATAGCGGTTCATAATGAGAATGCAGGGATCATTGTAATACGACGCCGGCGTGTCCTTTGAAATAAAGAATATTGAGCAATTCTTCTAATTTCTGCCAATTGCGTAGGTCGAACGTTGAAAAATTCAGCCCAGGCTGTTACATTCGTCCACGATAGCGTACATATAATTTAAGATAATGGCCTCGTCGAAACGTGCATTAAATCGCTCAAAACCTTGCCTTGGATCTCGGAGCCTAGCCGAAATAAAGCGCAAGGCGTATCGGGTATACGTCGAGCATTTATTTCGGCGTAGCGACAACGCAGATGTCCACCTATTTTCAAAAGGCTTGACGGAGCCCCCCCTTTTATGCTAGCGTCGCTCCCATGAACGACATAACCATGCCGCAATTGTTGCAGCAAATCGCAAAAAAATATCCAACTATCCCTGCCCAATATACCAGAAACGCGGCAGGTGATTTTGATCCGCTTTCGTATGCCGATACGTTCGACGCAGTATTACACTTTGCAGGCGGGCTGCTTGCGCTCGGCATAAAGCGCGGTGATAAGGTTGGCCTTATCGCCGATAACCGCAAAGAATGGTACCATGCTAGCATGGGTATTATGGCGATCGGCGCCTGCGATGTCCCGCGCGGATGCGATGCCGTGGAGCAAGAACTCGTTCGTATTTTGTCTTTCGTCGCTTGTTCCACGGTAGTCGTCGAAAATCAAGCGCAGGCAGTTAAAATCACTAAAAATGCCGCTTCATTTCCTCACTTAAAAACGATTATCACCTTTGATCCTTTTGAAAACGGGCAGGACAATCCGGATCCGGACGGCGATAGTTCGCATTATGCATTTTATACCTACGCTGATATTATTGCAATGGGCAAAACCTTTCGGGCACAGCACACCGGCTGCGTTGAACAAGAGCTTGCACACGGCAAAGAAGATGAAATCGCTACGATTATCTTTACCGCAGGCACAACGGGGGAACCCAAAGGGGTTATGCTGATGCACAAAAACTTTACCGCTCAGCTTGATGACCTGCTTACCCGCATTATTATGAAGCCGGGTGAAAAAGCGGTAGTGGTATTACCGGTGTGGCATAGTTTTGAGCGGCTCTGCGAGTATGTGATCCTTGCTTCAGGCGGCGGTATGGTATACTCGAAACCGATCGGCACCGTGCTTTTAGCGGATATTGCAAAAACCAATCCGGCGCTCTTCCCCTCGGTACCCCGCATTTGGGAAGCAGTGTATACCGGCGTGTTTAAAACAATGCGGCAAACCGGCGGCATAAAGCAAAAGCTCTTTCAGTTTTTCCTTGCCGTAGGCTTGTTTCACGCTCACCATGCGCGCAATGTAACCGGACAAAACCCGCATTTTGCTTCGTATACCAAAATCACGCGCCCTATTCTGTCATTTTTACCGTACCTGTGTTCGCTGCCCCTCCATGCGCTCGGTTCTGCGCTCGTGTTCAAAAAAATCAGAGCCAAACTGGGGACGAGCTTCCGCGGCGGCATATCGGGAGGAGGGGCGCTGCCTCCTAATATCGATGCTTTTTTTTGGGCGGTCGGAATCCGTGTGGTAGAAGGGTACGGCTTAACCGAAACGGCGCCGGTGGTTTCAGTGCGCCCGTTCGGCAGGCCGGTATTCGGCACGATCGGTAAGCCGCTCGATTGCACTGAAGTTAAAATTGTCGATTCTGAAGGCGCCGAACTTTCCTGCGGGCAGCTCGGTACCGTTATGATACGCGGCGGCAGCGTGATGAAGGGGTACTATAATCAGCAAGCATTGACCGATGCCGTTATCGATGCGGACGGCTGGTTCGATAGCGGCGATCTTGGGCTTACCACCATCGACGGGGAGCTTATTTTGCGCGGCCGGAAAAAAGACACCATTGTATTACGCAGCGGAGAGAATATTGAACCTGTTTCCCTCGAAATGAAGTTGAACGAATCGCCGCTCATTGCGCAATCGGTGGTAGTCGGGCAGGATCAGCGTTTTCTCGGTGCGTTAATCGTAGTTGATGAAGCGGAACTGCAAAACTGTGCGCATAAAGAAGGGTTATCGGATCTTTCTACGCAAGAGCTTTGCGCTCACGAAAAGATACGGAAAGTGTACGAAGAGCAAATCAGCGCGCTCATCAATAGCGAGCATGGCTTCAAGCTCTTTGAACGCATCCATCGGTTTGCGCTGCTTTCCAAGCCCTTTGAAGTTGGCGTGGAGCTTTCAGCAAAGCAAGATGTGATGCGCCACAAGATAGCAAGCCTATACGGTAAAGAGATTGACCAGTTATTTGCGAAAGACTAAACTGACTGCGTTATGAATCAGAGCGGTATATATGACGATGAGCTTGACCCGTTGAGCATTGTTCGGGGAGAACAGCGCGCAGGTGATGAAAAAGAGCGGGCCCTCCGTCCGCAGTATTTACGCGATTTTCAAGGACAATCCAAGTTAAAACAAAACTTGAGCGTGTTTATTCAAGCGGCACGCGATAGAAACGAAAGCCTTGACCATCTTTTTTTAATCGGGCCGCCGGGATTGGGCAAAACCACGCTTGCACAGATCACCGCACAGGAGCTTGGAGTTGAATGCAAGATAACCGGTGCCCCCGCGCTGGATAAACCGAAAGACTTAGCCGGTATTCTCACCACGCTCACCGAACGGAGCGTGTTTTTTATCGATGAAATTCACCGCCTCAAACCCGCAATAGAAGAAATGCTTTACATTGCCATGGAAGACTATGAGCTGGATTGGATTATCGGGCAAGGGCCGGGCGCAAGAACGGTGCGTATTCCGCTGCCTCCCTTTACGCTCATCGGCGCTACCACCCGCGCCGGTATGGTTTCCAGTCCGCTCATCAGCCGCTTCGGGATTGTGCAGCGCTTTGAGTTTTATAGCGAACATGAACTAGCCTCGATTATCATGCGTTCGGCGGACATCCTTTCGATAAAAATAGCATTACCGGCAGCCAAAGCCTTAGCACGCTGCTCGCGCGGAACACCGCGTGTTGCCAATAGGCTGCTGCGCAGGATGCGGGATTTTGCGCATGTTGCCGGAAGCGGCAGCATTGATGAGCAAACCGTCAGTTCCGGTTTAACCCAGCTGAATATCGATAGTTTAGGCTTAGAAAATTACGACCGGCAAATCCTGCGTTCGATAATCGAAAACTACGGCGGCGGCCCTGTTGGGGCAGAAACGCTTGCCATTTCAATCGGAGAATCGCAGGATACGCTTGAAGATTACTACGAACCCTACCTTATACAAGCAGGCCTTTTGCAGCGGACGCCGCGCGGCAGAATGGTTACCGAAAAAGCCTATACGCATCTCGGCATGGTGCCGTCCGCCCCCGCCGCCGTGCAGCCGAACCTTTTGTTTCCGTAGCTATTCCGCACACTCACGTCCGCAAGTTTTAAAGCAGGCCACATCTTGACAGACCAACACGGCGTGTTATACTAGCGTTGCCATGACCAAAACCTTCGATGAGCTTACCATTGCCGATGACTTTATATTCTGTTCAGTGATGCAGGATACCGCCTTGTGCAAACGTCTTTTATCTTTGGTGCTCAAACACAAAATCGGCACTATCCTCACGCTTGTCCACCAAAAACACATTAACAACTACCCGGAATCTAAAGCAGTCCGCCTTGACCTCATGGTTAAAGACGATAAAGGCGATAGGCCTGTTCGATAACTCCGTTGTCGAACAGGCCGCCGAGTTCTAAATCGCGCAAATAGCACGATTTAGAACATCGCATTTTAAGGTAGCCTGTTCTGAAACTGAAGTTTCAGAACAGGTCTAATATTTATGATATCGAAATGCAAACAGTTAATGAAAGAAAATTAGCAAAAAGAACCCGTTACTATCAATGCGCTATCGATGACAGCGCTATCAACAAAGGCATCGACTACAATGCCTTTATCATATTCTTCAGGGAACCTCTAAAAGCTCAAGCCTATCGGCTTGTTCTGTAAGGAAATGATTATCATATCCGCTAACGCGGATTGCGAAACAGTTTTTAGAGGTGAGCTTTGCTCACCGGTTTTCCCTCAGATTTCTTTTGCGATGTTTTTCATAAGTTACCGATATATAAAGACTTATGAAAAACTCGTCGGGTATCTTCTAAAAATCCAATAAGGTTTTTAGAAGATGCCCTTTTGTACCTTCGATTACTTAAACAGAGGCTTGCCTCTTTACACGATAGAGCCTACATGTAGTGAAACAAACACAGTGTTTCAAGACGGTACGGTAAAAATAATAATAAACAGTAGGGCGGCAGAAAAGGCAGAAGGAGAACTACGCGCTTTCCTACGATATATGAACGGTAATACTGCTACTACAAGTTTTACAAAACTAATCGAAAAGCACGTTGCCGCCACCAAAGAAAATGAGCAAAAACGGAGAGAATATATGTTAATCAAATCATTTGAAATGGATGCTAAAAGAGCCGGTATACAGCAAGGTATACAGCAAGGTATACAGCAAGGTATACAGCAAGGTATACAGCAAGGTAAATCACTTGGCATTGCCGAAGGGGCACAGCAAGCAAAACGAGAAACAGCAAAGCTGATGAAGCAGCATAATTACCCACTAGCAGATATCTGCTTAATGACCGGCCTCACTGAACAAGAAATAGCCAAGCTGGAATAATCAACATACCTCGTCATAAAGAGACGAGGTTATTTCTTTCCTTACCCTTTCATATAGGCAAGCGCTTCGCGGGCGGTCATAAAAAAGTGAATGCCGGTTGTAGAATCAACCCAGCGGTTTTCATCAAAGCCGGAAGGATACGCTACCTGTCCTACCCTATACAGAAAATGTTGGTCGGCAAAAGCCTGCGCCTCCTGAAACTGCTGTCTGCCGTCGCTGCTGGTGATTTTAAGCACCTTAGCTTTGCTGCACCTGCAAGCGTTATCGGTTGCCGAGCTCCGTTTGGCATCGGCAGGAATGAGTAGCTGCACCAGCCGGTAGTTAAAGCACAGCTTATACCCCAGAAACGCTCCTGTTTCGGGACAGCACATCGCAAAATACCGGGTGGCGGAATCGGAGCGGATACCGGTTAATACGCTTTCTTGCAGCCGCGCAAGAAATAAATTGGCTCCTTCAATCCGGCAGCCGGTAAGATCGCTAAAGCGGAAATCGCAGCCGCTTACATTGCAGTCTCTGAAATCGCAGCCGGTGAGGTTACAATGCGAAAAGTTCATACCTTGTAAATCAAAACCACGGAATGAGCTGTATTGTACATCGAGGATCGCCGTACCCTTGCGCGAACATAAAAGTGCATCAACTTCTTCCCTCGTATAGTATTTCATCTGCTTCTCCTAGATTTATTCGTGCGGCCGGTTCAATACCTCAGGCGCTGCTTGCGGTGCCTCTATTAATTTGCTCAAAAGAGCTTACCGCCGATTTTTGCATCGGCAAGGGGGATCATACAGGTCGCTTCCCCGCTTTCCGCTTTAGGGTACTGAACGCCCAAGATGAGCACTTCCGATAGGGTATCTCCTATTTTTCGCGGCTCAAAGTTAAGTACACCGAGCACTTTCTTCCCTTTCAGCTCATCGGCAGTATGTGCCGTAAACCGTCCGACGCTCGTCATTTTGCCGAACTTACCGAAGTCTACCGTCAGCTTGTACGCTCGTTTAGGCACGCCCGGTTCAAGCTCTGCGCTCATGATTTGCCCAAGCCGTATATCCAACTTGTCAAAAGTATCTTCCTTAAAAACAATAGGTTTGACTGCATCACTCATGCTGACCATCCTTTTCTTGCTGCCGCCCCTTTAAAAGGGGGCGGTTAAATCCTTGTAATACTGTACTTATTTTATATATAATCAAGAGTGCTACTGTACACCCAGAACCGACGAAAAGCAAGGAGAGCTGAACATGCAAAAACAGGGCACTGTAGGTATAATAGTAATAATACTGCTATGCCTCATAGGCTGCACAAAGAATAACCAGGCAGCGAACATTGCCAAATTACAAAAAGAAGCGCAGCTTAAATACAATGATCCGAACATATCCGATTTTGAAAAGCGGTTTATTCCTCAATATCAGGAAGAAAAACCGGAGCCGGTGCAGGAAGCCAAATTGCCGGTATTCCGTCCCCGCACCTCAAAATCCGCACACAAGGATGTTTCCGTTATTCCCGGCCTCCGTGCATTAACGGCGTATCAAACGTCTTATACCGCTGAACGGCCTGCAGTTCCCGCACTGCCGAGCATCACAGCGCCTGCAAACGCTATCGCCGATTCAGGGAAGCTCACCATCACCGATTGGGGGCCGAAAGAGAAAATCCCCGATATCATCGAACATCCATCGTTTTATGTGGTGTTCTCTCTTCCGGTAAAGGCCCTGGCCATGCTGCCTGAACCGCAGGCGAGCTCAGACTTTCTATCCATCAGCCCAGCAGTAAAAGGCATATTTCGCTGGTACGGTTCACGGTATCTCGCTTTTGAAGCGGAAGAGAGCCTTATTCCCGGCCAAGAGTACACGATTACGGTACAAGACGGCGTAAAGTCCCTTGGGGGCAAGCAGCTTGAGGGGCAGCGCCAATTCAAGACATCAAGTGAAGCATTGCGCATTACCGATTTCAGGCTCGGCCCTACGTTCACCAAGCAGTTGAAGCACTGGATATATATCGACAAAGACGATGTAATCCCCGAAGCCGCTAACGAAGCACTGCTGACCTTTAACTATCCGGTACAGATAGACAAACTTGCTTCGTCAATGTACGCGGAAGTGCGCGAACCCGACAAACAGCCGGTGCGGCATACCTGTACCCTTACGCAAGAAGCTCCCAACCGAATTCTCGCCCGTATCGAAGGTGGGATCCCCTATAATGCCGGCGTATCTATCAAGGTACCGCAGGCAACCGGCAAAACCATAGCGGCAACCTATCATACGCTGCGGAACTTCCGGCTGAAATCGGCAGAAAGCGGCCATTCATACGGAGACTATAAGAACCCGGCGCAGCTTGTTTTTTCGCATCAGATACAGCAAACGAGCGTACTCGGCAATATTATTACCGATCCGCCGATGCCGATTACCGAAAACAATATCGCGGTCAACGGAGAGCGCATTATGCTGCACGGCCTTCCGGTCAACAGTAAGGACACCTACACCGTTACTGTACTAAAAGGATTAACGGATATTTATGGAAGAAACCTTTCAGAAAGCAAGCCGCAGCGTATAACCGTGCCTGAACCGAGTGGATTTGTGCGGTTCTTAGACAACGGCAGACGAATGCTTGAAGCACGCTATCCCCACAAGCTCCTGTTTGAATACCGCAATATCTTGCCTACTTCCGCTTACAGCGTGGTTAAAACCGATAACCCGCTCTATGTACCGTGGGATATCAATGTAATTCAAGCGGCAAAACAAACACTCAAGATAGGCGAACGGAATAAAAATCAGTTTAAAATCGTGGACTTGGATCCCTATCTTGACAACGGCAAGGGCTTTGTGCGTTTTAATGCATCGGTAACCTTTAGCGACAATTCGCCGTGGCGGGATGCAGAGTATGCAACCGAAACCAACTGCACCACGGTCCAAGTAACCGACTTAGGCATCACCGTCCGTTCTGCAATGAATAAAACCATTGTGCTGGTTACCAGCCTTGCAACCGGCAAACCGGTTGAAGGCGCTGCAGTGTACCTGTACAACGGAGATACGTACGGGGATACTATCATCACTCCCCAACAGGGGGCGCAGCATGCCTTTGTCTCCGGCATGACCGGCAAAGACGGGTCGGTTATTTTAACCTACGACAGCCGCAGCATTGCTTTTTTCAAAGAAGCGGCAAACAGCTTTGCCGTCTTTGTTGAAAAAGACGGGGATCGTGCCGTATTCTATCCTACTACGCATAGCCCATGGCAATCGGGCATTCATGCCACTGCCTCTATGGCAGAAGCGGCGCAGCAGCAGCAACGGACATTCTTTTTCTCCGACCGCGGTCTCTATAAGCCCGGAGAAAAAATACTGCTTTGGGGGATAGATAGAAATCAGTATTTGGGCTCTTTCAGTCCCTATACCGGCGCGTACACTATCACCTTACAAGAATACACGTGGGACAACCCGCAAGTTATTGAAACCATCCAAGGGGCGTGCTCTGAATCGGGGGGCTTCTGGGGCTCTTTCGACTTACCCTCCGCCATCAAACCGGGCGACTATACGCTCAAATACCGGCGGGACGACGGCGCTGACCAGCGGGAACAAGAAATTTTCATTACGGTTGCTTACTTTGAAAAGCTGCAATTTCAAGCGGCGGTTTCTTTTCCGCAAACTCAGGTAATAAGCGGGCAAACCGTCAACGGCACGGTAACGGCTTCATACTTGGCAGGAGGGGGCCTTGCAAACGCTTCCTACAGCGGCGGCTGGGTGCGGCAGGGTGCGGAATTTAAATCGGACGACCCTGCTGCCAAGCAATACCGGTTCGGCCCGTACAGTACCGACTATGCAATGGAACAGCTCGGCTCTTTTACGGGGAAGCTATCGGCAGACGGCAGCGCTCAAATAGCCTGCACCACGGCAGCGGAAGGAGTGGTCGGTTCGCCCTACCGCTATTTTGCAGAAGCCTCGATAACCAATATCGGTAATCAGGAAATCGCAGCCCGTGATTCGATACTGGTACACCCGGCTTCTTTCTATGTCGGTATCAAGCGCCCCGACAATCTAAACGGCTTTGCAAAAACGGGAGATGCGCTTGCCTTCCCCTTCATACTTGCCTCGCCGGACGGTACGCCGCTTACATCCGCTTCTTCGGTAAACGGAGCACTTTCGGTAGAGCTCATACGGGAAAACTGGCGCATCGTGCAGCAGCACGGTTCACAAGGCAGCGTGTATGCAAACTACGAAAAAGAGCTGATAAGCGAATACACTGCAAACCTAAAAGCAGCTGCGCAAGGGAGCGTGAGCGTTACGCCGAAAAACGCAGGGTACTACCTATTAGCAATAAGCGGAACGGATAAAAACGGCAGAAAGGTTAAAACCGAATACAGCTTTTATGTAACCGGCTCGAATGCGGTATTCTGGAACAGGGACTTTGAATCTTCTTTACGGCTTACTCCCGACCGGTCTTTGTACAATCCGGGTGATACCGCCCGCATTCTATTGGAAAGCCCCCTGCCTGCCGGCACCTACCTCATCACGGTGGAACGGGAAGGCATCTTTACCGAAGAAATACGGCATATCGAAGGGAACACGCACGTGCTTGAAATCCCCATTGCCGCCAATTATCTGCCGGTTGTGTATGTTGCCGTCTCTTCCTATTCGGTACGTACCGGAGAGCCCAAGCACAAATACGGCGAGCCTGATCTTGACAAACCCAAGGGGCTTTTCGGGGCAACGGCACTGTTGGTGAATCCCCGCGTAAAAGCGTTCTCCATCGATATTGCCGCAAGCAAAACCACCTATAAGCCGGGGGAAAAAGCAGTGTTCACGCTAACAGCCCAAAAAGGCGGAAAGCCCTTGCAAAACGCCGAATTAACGCTGCTTGCCGTAGACCGCAGCGTCTTGGATTTGATCAACTATCACGTGCCTCATCCGATTGAGTTTTTTTATGATCCCGAACACTTTCCTCTCTGCGTAAGAGGCGGCGATTCCCGTGCATGGCTCATGGATCCCGTCAGCTACGAAACGAAAAACCTCTACGGCGGCGATTCAGGGGAAGACAAAGGAGATGAGCGGAGCAACTTTAATCCCACGGCCGCCTTTATACCGGTGCTGAAAACGGATGCGAACGGCAAGGTAACTGCGGAATTCACGCTTCCCGACAGCTTGACCGCCTACCGCATTACCGTCGTTGGGGTGCAGGGGGAATTGCTTGCCCTGCACGAAGAGGAAATCACCGTGCAAAACACCGTAAACGTGCTGCCGGTTAAACCGCGCCGTTTACGCGAACGGGACACCTCGGAATGCGGCGTATTACTATCCAACCTCGATACCAAAGCGCATAGCCTCACGGTAAGCGCTGCAGTGCGCGCCCCTCAATCGGGCATACCGGTCAAAGGCGAAGCGTTCATCGACGGCGCTGATACGCACACCGTAAAGGTAGAAGGCGGGCAGCAAGCGGTTGTATACTTTGACCTTGCCGCAAAACAGGCAGGCGAAATAGAACTAGTATTCAGCATCGCATCGGACATACTAACCGAAAAGCTCGTACAGCCGCTTACTATCGAACGGCCCTTTGTATTTGAAACCGTTACGGCAACCGGCAGCATCGAAAAAAACCAAACCGTGGCTTCGGAGGGGTTCAGCATTCCGTCTTTGGCCGATTCAAACACCGGCGCCCTGTCTATCACCCTCGATTCCAGCCGCTTAGGGCTGCTTGCTTCTGCCGTGCAGTATGTGTTCGACTATCCGTACTATTGTATGGAGCAGCAATCTTCCCGCATGCTGCCGCTTATCGTATTTGAAAAATACATTGATGTGTTTGGTCTCGATAACCGCCTTGCCGATGTACGCGAAACCGTACGCAATACGTTTACCGACTGGGCAAACGTACAGCTTGCTGAAGGAGGCTTCCCCTATTGGCCTGAAGGCTCATATTCGAGCTTTTACACGAGCTTACGGGTAGCCCACGTGTGCGCTGCAGCCAAACGGCACGGCTACTCGGAAAAAGAAATCGCCGTGAATACCGCTCTACTGACGTCATACCTCAACAGAGAATTGCAGCGGAATACCAAAACACTCTCCGCCTACTTACAGGCATATAGCTGCTATGTGCTTTCGCTCTACGGCGTATCGGTGCCCGATGCCGTCATAAGCGATCTTGCAGGTAAAAGCGGCAATCACGCCGTGCAAGCGCTCATCGGGCTCACCTATCTAAACCGGAATGGAAGCGGAGATCGCAGCAAAGCGGAAGCGTGCGCGCAAAACATCAAGCGCTACCTACGGCCTACCGCACAGGGAGTTGACTTCGACTTTACAGAGCCGGCACGCCCCCATTTTTGGTTCGCCAATGACATCAGTCTGGATTTTGCGCTCGTCCTGCAGTTTTTGGTGCAGCTGCATCCGCAAGACGAAATGGTAACCCATATCCTGCACACCCTGATGCAGCGGCAGAAAGCAGGGTACTGGCAAAACACGAGCGTTACGGCGCAGGTAATGAGTGCGTTTGAAGCGCTCATCACCTACCGGAACTTAGACGCCACCGATATGACTGCTGCAGCGGCAATCGGCGGACAGGCGTTGGTTTCAGGCACCTTCAAGGGAGCGGGCGCCAAACCGGTACGGGCGGCAGCGCCTTTCAACAACCCGCCGCTTAACACCATGCAGCGGGATACGCTGTTGCCGCTTTCCCTAACCAAGCAAGGGAAGGGGCAGCTCTATTACACGGCACGTTTAAGCTATGCACTACCGCAAGAGCTGCAAACCATGCGGGACGAAGGGATCGGCGTTGCGTACTCCATACGGGATACCGCATCAGGAAACGTCTTGACCCCCGCATCGAAAGGCTCGCCGGTTATTACCCTGGAAAGCGGCAGGGTATACGAAGCGGATATCCGCCTTGCTTCCGGCAAAGACTACCAGTTTGTGGCGCTGCGGGTTCCCGTGCCTTCGGGAGCGGAAATCCTTGATGCGGCCTTTGTTACCACTGCCGCATTACAGGATACAGAGGACGAAGAGTACAAGGAAGAGGACACATTCAGATACTTGAGCAGCCGGCGGATTTACGATAATGAAGTGCAGTACTTTTGGGATGAGTGGCCGCAGGGCAGCTCGGCGATCCGCTTTAAATTCCGTGCGGCGCGGCGCGGCGTATTCCCCTGTCCGCCTGCAACTGCCGAATGTATGTACGAACCTGAAATATTCGGCCGAAGCAGCGGCACGCTGTTCGTCATACAATAGTGCCGAAAGCCCGTATGGCGCAGGCGGTAGTGCGCCGCTTACCCCGTATCAAAAACCGGAGCAGGGCCGCCGTACTGGCGGTGCTGCTGCTCTGTGTATGCGGGTACGGTTCCCTGTTTTTGCCCTTTCCCGCTCTGGAAGCGTTCAGGCAGTGCAGCTGGAGCACCCGTATTTACGACCGCGGCGGCAACTTGATACAGATTCTTGCGCTGGAAAACGGTATCCGCCGTGAATTTACGGCGCTTAAAAACATGCCGCCTGATGCGCTTGCCGTTTTTCTTGCTGCGGAGGACAAAGCCTTTTTTACCCATGCGGGTATTGACTTTAAGGCCATTGCGCGCGCTGCGTACCAAAATAGCATACACGGTAAGCGCATAAGCGGCGCTTCTACCATTACGATGCAGGTAGCCCGCTTACTCGCCCCGTCCAAGCAGCGTACCCTCTTTGCAAAACTCCGCGAAGCGTGGTATGCGCTGCGCATTGAACGGAAGCTCAGCAAGGATGAAATTCTTGAACTGTATTTAAATCATGTGCCGTTCGGCTTTCAAACGGAAGGGATTACCTCAGCGGCACGGAATTTTTTTGCCCTGCCGCTTGCTGAGCTCAGTAAGGAGCAGCTGTGCTGTCTTGCCGTGATACCGCGCCGACCCGCAGGCTATACGCCGCTTGAGCATCCTAAGGCTTGCGCCGAAAAAGCGGCGCTCCTATACCGCAGCGTTTTTATGCAGCAGGGGGGGCAGGCGGCACCCGCAGCAGCGCAAGAACCAAGCATAACCGAGACGATTGAGGATAGGCTTTTAGCGGCAGCTCAAACAGCCCGCCGGTTTACCTATCCTTTTTATATGCCGCACTATATTGCATTTTTAGTGAATCAGTATAAACAAGGCGCTTTTGCACAAACGGCGACAACGGCAGCAAAAGCACCGCATCCGCTGCCGCCTGAATGGCACCTCACCGCTGATCAGATTTTTTCCACGCAAGCGGGCTTTATCCTGCAATCGGAGCTGCGGAAGACTACCAACTCGCGCCTGCATAACGGCGCTATCCTTGTCATTGAAAACGCAACCGGCAATATTGTTGCGTGGGTTGGCTCGAACTCATATTTTGACCGTGAGTATAACGGACAAATTGACGGCGTTACTGCCCGCAATCAAAGCGGTAGCAGTACCAAGCCTTTTCTATATGCGCTTGCCCTCGATCGCGGATACAAACCTTCGGATATACTGCCCGATATTCCCATGCAGTTTGGTTCAAAAAATATATATATTCCGCGTAATTTTAACAACTGCTATAACGGTCCTGTCCGCTTACGGACTGCCCTCGCCTCAAGCCTCAATATTCCGGCAGTGATGCTGCTGGATGAAATGGGAGAGGCTGCGTATCTTGAAACGCTGGAAAAGCTTAAATTGCAGCTGGCGGGGGCGGAAGCGGATCAGGCGGGGCTCTCACTTGCTCTTGGCAGCGTACCGGTTTCCCTGTATGAGCTTGTCCGCGCATTCAGTGTGTTTCCCCGGGACGGTATCATCCTGCCGCTAAAGTCTTTTCAAGACGGCGGCAGTCCCGATGCGTTTTCCGCTGCCGAAGCAGTGTATAGCCCCGACACGGTGCGGATCATCTGTTCAATACTCTCCGATCCTGCCGCACGGGTGAAAGGTTTCGGATTTGCTGCAACCTTCCGTACCCCTTTCCCTGCTTTGTTTAAAACCGGCACCGCCAATCAATATCAGAGCCTCGTAGCCCTTGCGGCTTCCTCTGCATATACCATCGGGGTGTGGATGGGGAATTTTTCAGGCAATACTGTCATGGGCAAAACAGGCAGTTCCGTACCGGCACGCATTGCCCGCCGGCTTTTGACAACCCTCCACAGCAAGCCTTTATCTGACGGCACTATGCTTTCTGCTAAACCTTTTGCGGAACCGGTGCATTGGAAAAAGGAGCCGGTATGCGTGCTTTCAGGTATGCGCGCAACGCCGCTGTGTCCAAACGCCGTGCCGGAATATCTTCCTACTGCAGCGGCTCCTTGTCCGTTCTGCACGTGGCATCAAAACCAAAACGGCAGCATTACTGCCGTATATCCCGAAGAATACCAACGGTGGATATCCGTCTTTGCCCGAAGCGGCAGCATCGGCACGCCGAAAGAAAAGCTCACCATCGTCCGTCCTAAAAACGGCAGCCGCTTTTTTGACGGCCCGCGCGCCAAAGACAAGGCAAGCGGTATCATTCCGCTTGAAGTCATCGGAGGAACGGAAGCTACGGCTCACCTTTTCTACGATAGCCGCCCGCCTTTCACCCTCACCCGTCCCTTTTTCAGCACGCTTCCCTTAGAGAAAGGCAAGCACCGCATTGTGATCCGCTGCGGTAGCGAAGAAGCCTCTACCGAGTTTACGGTGGAGTAACCGCACAAAGTAAGTACCC
>JBQNBR010000025.1:0-24178 GCA_052169815.1 Treponema sp. | reverse complement strand
CCCCCCCCCCCCCCCCCCCCCTTATCAATTAATTAATAATGAGCAATGCGTAATTAGTACTCAAAACCTTTGTAAAAAACACTGTATCAATGAATGTCTCATTACACACAGAGGCAAAAAATCGTTAATCGATTTCAAAAATCTTCGCTGCACAGGTTATCGTTTCATGTCCTTTTTTAGCCGTAAAATTTGCAGACTATCTCAAGTTCCGGCAGCGTGCTTCTCGGTAGTATCTTCATCAATTACCCATTATAAATTACTAATTACCCATTAATTCTATTGGAGGTTTACAATGAAAAAACGGATGTCTATTAAAATACGAATGATGATTATTTTCGGTACCTTGATTGTTGTAGCACTTTCGCTTTTAAGCGTTTTCGTACTCTATCAGTCCCAGAAAGCGGTTATAGAAAAGGTAACAGCCCATCTTTTTGATAAGGCGAATGATACTGCCGTCATACTTGATAGAGAGTTAGAACAATGGTTTGACTACCTTGACGGAATTGCCTCACAGCAGAGACTGCATGATACAAGTATCAGCTACGCGGAAAAAGCCCGTATGCTCGAAGAACTTAAAGATGAAGCAAGGGATATTACTTTTGTAATAATTGATCCGAAAGGAATATACCATCGGTCTGATGGAGAACAGTTTAATGTTTCCGATCAAAAGTGGTTTAAAGATTCTCAAGGAGGCACAAAAAGATATTTCTCCGAGCCGTTTAGAGACATAGAAACGGGAAAGCTCATCACACAAGCGGTCATTCCCATTATGGGAAAAAATAATACGTTCACGGGTGTGCTGGCTGCGGTTTTCGATGGATATACGCTTTCAAATGCAATAGATACTATTACAGTCGGTAAAACAGGCGGCTGCTTTATACTTTCTAAATCAGGAATAAATATAGCAAACAAAAAGCGGGACTTAGTTGAAAATCAATTCAATGCTATAGAGGCTGCTAAAACTGATAAAAGCCTTGTTGGTGTTGCAGCTGTTATCGAAGACATTCTTAAAAGCGACGCAACGGAAATACGCTATTATACTTTTATGGGCACTCAGGATATTGTGAGTGCTGCGGTTATGAAAACAACCGGTTGGAATATTGTGATCGAAGCTCCTGTTAAAGAATTTTTGGGTACAATACATGTAATGCGTATCGGAGTCATCATTGCAGCGTTACTTATCCTGCTTGCCGCCCTTGTAATTATCTCTATTTTTAGCCGCAAACTAGTGAGACCAATTCAAGATTCTGTTCCCGTACTGCATAAAATTGCACAAGGAGACTTCACGGTGCGTTTGCCAATGATCGGCAATGATGAAATTACCGATATGTTTGGATACTTTAACCAAACCATTGCAAAAATCGGTGCTTCTATCCACCAAGTAGGTGTGAATAGCAACGACATGGAAGAAATCGGCAATGAACTTGCTTCCAACATGACCGAAACCGCAAGCGCTGTGCAGCAAATCAGTGCAAACATCGATGGGGTTAAGCAACAGGCGATGACCCAAGCGGCAAGCGTTACCGAAACGGCGGCTACTGTGGAAGAAATTGTCCGCACCATTAAGCAGCTGAACAATAGTATTGAAACACAGGCGGCAAGCGTCGCGCAATCTTCTTCTTCCGTAGAGCAGATGGTTGCTAACATCGCTTCCATCGGGCAAACGCTCGATAAAACCGATGCGGTTATCAAAAACCTTACAACGGCAACCGGCGACGGCAAAGCTACCCTCGTTACCTCCAATACCGTAACCCAAAAGATAGCAGAAGAATCGGGATCGCTGATGGAAGCGTCGAGCGTTATTCAGCATATCGCAAGCCAGACAAACCTGCTTGCGATGAACGCTGCAATCGAAGCAGCTCACGCAGGAGAAGCCGGCAAAGGCTTTGCCGTTGTTGCCGATGAAATCCGTAAGCTCGCAGAAGAATCTTCAATGCAAGGGAAAACCATCACCGCAACCCTGAAAACCCTATCAGGCGAAATTGAAACGCTCTCCGCTTCGTCTAAAACGGTGGAAGAAAAGTTCAATGCGATTTTCACCCTTGCAGAGCAGGTAAAAGAAATGAGCGCGAGCCTGACCGAAGCGATGGACGAGCAAGAGAACGGCAGCAAAGAAGTGCTGACCGCCATTAAAAGCATCAACACGGTGACGATAGAAGTGCAAGCTGGTTCGGAGGAAATGCTGAAAGGCGGAGAGGGTGTTGCCGCCGAAATGCAGAAGCTGGATAACCTTACCCGCATCATCACCGAAAGCATGAACGAAATGGCCTCTGGTGCCGTGCAGATTAGCAACGCCGTGCAGGAAGTGAGCGAAATTACGCAGAAGAATAAGCGAAGTATTGAGGCGCTGGCATCTGAGGTAGGAAAGTTTAAGGTGTAAGTTTTCAGAACGCCCACGGATGGGCGGGATGTTAATCAGAAGTAAGTTTGTTGCACAAACTTATAGTCAAGCAATGTACACGGAAGTACATTGCTTGGCGAGGTATCTACTTTGTTGCTGCATACAGTGACATTAGACTTGGTGCGATAACTGCGTTGTCGACATCACATTTCAAGGTAACCTGTTCCGAAAGGGAAGTTTCCGCGCCAGGTTTATTAAAACTTTTATCAATATCGGCGGGTTTTTGCTTGCCGCCGTGTTTATGTGCTTTAACGCCTAGTAGCCTGTTTGTGCACTGGTTCTGCGTTTGGTTTGCAGGATTTTTCTTCTATCGGAGACGAGTGAGTAAAAAGCTACGGAGCTTACTAGAACTAAACCGTGCACAAAGCGGGTCCAAAAGCCTGAAAAACCTGCGCTCACTAAGCCTGCTTCGATCATTCCTATGACGGCAGCGCCCGCTAAGGAGCCCCACAGGGTTCCTTGTCCGCCGTATACCGAAGTTCCCCCTAAGAAAACCGATGCGAACACAAGTAACAGATAGCCTTCTCCTTGGGTAGGCCACCAGTTTCCAAGCTCCATACAGGCAAGCGTCCCTGAAAACGCAGCAGTTACGCCGGAAAGCATAAACACGCCGATGCGGGTACGGTTGACCGGCAAACCCATCATGCGGGCGGCTGCCTTGTTATCGCCGATAAACCGTACAGCGTCCCCAAAAGGGGTTCGGTGCAAAACAACAGCAAGCATAATCGATACCATGAGCATCCAAAGAGCTTGTGCAGGCACGAGACCTCCTATTCTTCCGGTGAAAAAGGCAACGGTACGGGTATGTCTGATTGACGCAAGAGAGACTGCAAGCCCGTTCGATAGGAGCATGACAGAGCCGCGCCAGAAAAAATCGGAGCCAATCGTTACCACAATCGAAGGCGCTCGAATGCCGGTGATAACCATTCCGTTGATACACCCGATACAAGCACCCGTAGTCAAAGCCGCAGCGGCTGCCAGCGCAGTAGAACCGCTGAACTTGGTAACCACTGCAAATATAAAGCCGCTCATCGCCATGTTAGAGGCGAAGGACATATCCATCTCACCGGCGATAACCACCAGACTGATGCCTGCTGCCGCAATGGCAATAAACGGAATGGACGTCATAAAAGAGATATAGATATGTTTATCGAGAAAAGTCTGCGGTGCGGTAATGATAAAGACGGCCAAGAGTGCACCGAGCACAATGGTTACCGGAAGAAATGGTTTTATCAGACGGTAGAACGTGTGCATCAGCATTCCTTCCTTACTGCTTCCAATAGTTCATTGAACGTTACCGCATTCCGTTCAAGCACACAAGCAGTTCTTCCATGTGATAAAATAAAAAAACGGTCGGCAGATTGCCAGGCGTGGTCAATCGTATGGGTAATGAAAATAACTGATTTCCCTTTGGCTTTCACTGATTGCATAAAATTGAGCACTTTATCAGCCTCGTTGACTGCGAGTGCAGTGGTAGGCTCATCCAGAATAACCAAGTCGGCATCAAAATACATCGCGCGCCCGATAGCAATGCCCTGCCGCTCTCCACCCGATAGCACGCCCGCTGGAGCATCTGCACTGAGACCCTTACCGCCAAGACCAAGTTCTGTCAGAAGCTGTTGTGTTATCCGCTTTTCTGCAGCGGCATCAATCAAGCCGAAACGGTTGGTAATATGCCGCCCCATAAACATGTTCCGCCAAAGCGGTTGTAACACCCCCAATGCACGGTCTTGATATACGGTTTCTATACCCATCTTCCGTGCCCGTGCAACGCTGTACCGGAGGAAGTCAATCGCATGGCCTTTAAATACAAAAGAGCCGGCATCTGCACCATACAAACCAGAGATAATTTTGATGAGTGTCGATTTACCGGCACCGTTATCGCCGAGTAAGGCGACAATCTCACCCGGTTTCACCGTAAAATCGGCACCGCACAATGCCTGTACGGTACCGAAGCTCTTATGCATACCGTGCATTTCCAGTAAAAAATTCAATGCTTATCGGATTCCTTTTTCTGCAAGAGGCGCAATCGTATCGATATTTTCTTTGGTTACAAAACCGCCTGCGGTATCAATGACCAAACCGCCGAAGCCGGCTTTTTGGGTTTGCAGCACGGTGGTTACCGCAAGGTAGCCGATTAAATACGGCTGTCCTTCGCTTACTAAATCAATATACCCTTCTTTAATGCCTTCGGCCGTTGCAGGCGATAAACTAAAACCGGCGATGGCAACCGAATCGGGGTCAATACCCGCTGAGCGGAGCGCATTACCTGCCTGTGCCGTTAAAGCACCGTGGTCGATAACAGCGAGCTTGCAATCCTTATTTGCCGAAAGATAGCCGGTTAAGATGGGCGCACCAAGGGTAGCGTCTTTGTTGGCTTCTGGAGAAATTTCCAGATAGTCAACATGCAAGCCTGCTTTTTCAAACGTGTCGATAATTGCTTGGGCACGCCTTCCCCGTCCGGGTATGCTCTTTAATCCCCACACAAATACTTTGTCATCTTTATGCAGTTTAAAATAGTCAATGGATCGTTCAGCAAGCATTTTACCCTGATTGTAATTATCAGGCCCGATCGACCCGAAGCCTCTGTTCTGGTATTTTTGATAGAGCCGAGGGAGCGGCGTATCCACGCACGTTACAATTGTTCCCTGCTTAAAAGCCTCATCGATAAGCGGTTCGTAGGCATCATCGCCGGGAACACCGATAACCACCATGCCGTCAGGCTTGCTTGCAAGGCCTTCACGAAAATTTTTTAACATTTTTTCTGCGCTCCAGTCAGAGTATACAAAGCTGATGTCAACTCCTAAATCTTTAGCTGCAGCCGCTGCGCCGTTTTGTAATACCGTGCCGTAGGATTCTCCCGGTCCTCCGCCGGTATCAAACCATATTTTCATGCGTTTTTGTCCGCCTGCCGTTTCGCTTTGTGCACTCTTTTTTTCTGCTTGCTCGGCTGCAGTGCAGCCGGTTACACCGAACGCAATCCCAAACAACACAGCCATAAAAACAGCCGTATTTTTTCTGCTTTTTTTCATTCATACACCTCACGTTGAATCTATTTGATTAGGCAATAAGGTATTAAAGAGCAGCAGGTATACCGTCTTGAAAAACTGTTGCATTTTAAAGCATTTTTGCTTTCAGTCCGCAAAAATGCTTCTACCGCACAGCTATCCCAAAATCTTATACCTTAAATTGTCCTACCTCACTCGCCAAATTATCAATGCTGGTCTTATTTCGTTGCGTAATCTCGCTCACTTCCTGCACAGCGTTGCTAATCTGCACGGCGCTTGCGGCCATCTCGTTCATGCTTTCGGTGATGATGCGGGTAAGACCGTCCAGCTTTTGCATCTCTGCGGCAACACCCTCCCCGCCTTTCAGCATCTCTTCAGATCCTGCCTGTACTTCCGTGGTTACCATGTTGATGCGCTTAATGGCAGTCAACACTTCCTTGCTGCCGTTTTCTTGACTCTCCATTGCTTCGGTAAGCTGGCTACTCATCTCCTTTACCTGCGCGGCAAGGGTGAAAATGGTGTTGAACTTTTCTTCAACCGTTTTGGAAGAGGCAGAGAGCGTTTCAATTTCACCTGATAAGGTTTTCAACGTAGTTGTAATAGTTTTGCCTTGTGCAGATGATTCCTCCGCGAGTTTACGGATTTCATCCGCAACAACAGCAAAGCCTTTGCCTGCTTCCCCTGCATGGGCCGCTTCAATCGCTGCATTCATCGCAAGCAAGTTCGTCTGCGAGGCAATGTGCTGGATAACACTACTGGCTTCCATGAGGGAACCTGATTCTTCTGCAATCTTTTGCGTTACGGCATTTGAGGTAACGAGCGTGGCTTTGCCGTCGCCGGTAGCCGTTGTAAGGCTTTTAATAAGAGCATCGGTTTTATCGAGTGTCTGTCCAATGGAGGCAATATTTGCAACCATTTGTTCTACAGAGGAAGATGATTGTGCGACGCTTGCGGCCTGCGTTTCGATGCTGCTATTCAGCCGCTTTATCGTGCGAACAATTTTTTCGATAGTTGTTGCTGTTTCGGTAACGCTGGTTGCTTGAGTTAGCGCCTGCTGCTTAACACCGTCAATATTCGCGCTGATTTGATGAACTGAGCTCGCAGTTTCCGTCATGTTGGAAGCGAGTTCGTTCCCAATTTCTTCCATATTGCTACTGTTCGCACCAACTTGCTGAATGGAAGCGCCGATCTTCGTAATTGTTTCGTTGAAATATTCGGAAAGTTCCGCAATTTCATCTTTTCCATGTACTGGCAGCCGCACAGTCAAGTCGCCTTCACCTTGCGCAATATTCTTAAGTGCGCCACTCGTAAATTGCAAAGGTTTACTAACATACCGTCTGATCAACAAATATAGCAATATAACAACTGCAAATAAGATAACAATGTATTGAATGACTGTCGAAATAAGCGCCTGTTTTGCATCGGCGATAAATACGCTGATTGCGGTGACGGAGATGAAGGCCCAGTTCTCAACAACGCCTGGAACATCCACCGGTACGAAAATATATTTTGACTTTAGTCCTGATGTATAAGATACCGCAGTGTGTTCGGCGGTTTCTTTACGAGTCATCGCCTCGAAATGTGCTTTAAATTCAGGATTTGTCTCAATTTGATTTTTGAGGATTTTAGACGAATCGATGCTATTTGCAACAATTGTTCCGTTGCCGCTGCACAGTAGTTTAAAATTTTGTGATGCCATACCAGGAAGCTTTTCTAATCGATTTTGTAACGAAGTTACATCGATATCCGCATTGATAACACCGATTGCCTTACCATCATAGATAATAGGGATGGCTAATGTTGTAACAATATTATCCTCAAATTTATACGGCGAAATCATGAGTGCAGTACGCTCTCTCATCGGACGATGGTACCAACTGATATTTGAAGAAGAATAAAGCTCATGCACAGCACGAACAGTAAACCCCGATTTCGAACGCACAACATACGGAATAAATCGTCCGTCAGCCTCATACAAGCCGTTATGTGCAAAAGCAGCATCATTACCGTCGAATGCATTTGGCTCAAACAGTGTCGAAATTCCTCGAATCGCACTATTTTTTTCCAGAAGCATTTTTATACATTCAATAATCCGCTCACGGCTTCGCTGCGCAGCAGGAAGGCGTATTTCACATTGCAACAATGAATCCAGATCTAAGCAAGTTTGATGAACTTTCGCAAAAGTATGCTCCAGTTCTGCCGCTAAAAGCCGATTTTCATCAGTTACGCTGGCTTTATTTTTTTCAATTGCACTAGAATAATCCCTCACGGCATCATAAGCAGCTTTTCCTGCAAAGACAGTCAATAACACCAACGAAATAATCAAGGTCAGTTTAAATCCGATACTTCGTGTTACCATATGAAACTTCCTTGCACTCTTTTTGTCGTTACTGGTATAGGACGGGTTGGTGGAGGCAGTATAGTAGTTTTCTGCATTTCGTCAAGCTCCTTTTCAGTAGGAAAATTAAATTATTATGTGTTATTATAGCTTGTAGAAAATAATATGTCTACCTTACCTTACTCAAATAACTTTTTCCCGTCCAAGCGTTCACTCCACCCCCTTATCCCTCTTGCCATTACACTTTGAACTTTCCAACCTCACTGGACAGGCTTTCAATACGCTGCTTGTTCTTCTGCCTAATCTCACTTACTGCCTGCACAGCGTCGCTGATCTGCACAGTGCCTGAGGTCATCTCGTTCATGCTCATCGTGATCACACGGGTAAAACCGTTTAGTTTTTGCATCTTCGCAGCGCCCTCACGGGGGATTGTATACAAGGCTCTTTTTCTGTAACATAATAAGAGCTTACAGGTTAAACTACTCATATTAAGGAATAGCGCGCTATGGTTACGTTCTTCGCTTTGTGTCCACTCGTTTCTCTTGTCTTTTCCCTTTTACTGCTTGTACACAATCTCCGCCCTCTCGCCGTTATTGGGGCAGGATTCGGGATCGTATTTTCTGTACTCTTAGCGGCTTCATTTTTCACTCTGAAACGCAAAAACACCTACCGGTTCCTATTACTCACCAGAAAATTATATGAATACTGGGCGTTTGCGCTCATCGCAAGCTTTATTTGTTCGCGGGCATTAGCGGCGCAAAGTCCGAAACTGCTCGATACAATTCTGGCGATACTCTGGTTTGGTATTGTTGCACTTACGCAGGGCGCGCTCTACTTTTTAAAGGATAAACGGCTTGCCGCAGCATTTCCGCTGATGACGCTGCCGCCGAAGCGCAAAAAGTCTTTTATGGTAGAATGCATCGAATGGGTTGACGCTGCCCTCTACGCTATTTTCTTTGTGGTGCTCACCAATATTTTTGTGGTGCAAATGTATCGTATCCCCTCAGAATCGATGGTACCTGAATTTATGATAGGCGACACCGTCATAGGCTTTAAAACCTCCGCCGGACCGGTATTTCCGCTTTCTTCGTTCAGGCTCCCGCAATGGCGCAGCTATAAACGCGGTGACATCGTGATTCTCCACAATCCAAACTACCCCGACACGCCGAAAGCACGGTTGAAAACCTTTATGTCGCAGCTTGTGTACATGCTCACCTTCGCGCAGGTGAACTTGAATACCGACGATTACGGACGACAAAAGGCAGACCCGCTCGTAAAACGGATTACCGGTTTACCAGGAGAAAAACTGATGATGGTAGACGGGGTGCTCTATGTTAAACGAGCGGAGGACAGCGATTTTTCATCAGTGGAAGATGAGCGCCGCTACGCACAATGGAATTTGAGCGCCTTGCCGCAATCCGAATTACAGCTCGTAAAAGATATTAAAATCAGCAAAGAGGAACTTGCGGTCATGGAACGCATAGAAAGCGTACGGAAAACGGTTGATTTTTCCGAAGCGGCACGTACCATACATGCGCTCATTAACCGCCTCGCCGTGTTAAAACATAATACGGATACGGCAAAAGGAGACGATTTTTTACAAAATGCCGAATACGAACTTATCACGTTATTTACCAAAAACGACGCAATCAGTAGAACCATTGCAACGACGAATGGTGGCCTCGATTGGTTTACGTCATTTATGACCAGTGCTACCGCTTTTTGGCACCAAGCAGAGCATACTCAGGCCTCACTCTACGAAAAACGGTTTGCTCAGCTCAATATACTGATAAAGCTCTGCTTTGGTAAGCTCATTGTGCGCAATATTGAGCTCTTTAATGCACAGGCAACGAGTATGGCGTTCCGCGATGATCCGACACGCAATGCGCTCCTACGCGAAGCGCAGGAGTACGCCTTTTATTTAACGTGGACTAACCAACGGAATATGCCGGTATTTCCTGCCGCAGAAGGGCAATACATCCCCGAATCCTGCTATTTTATGATGGGAGACAATCGTTTCAATTCAACCGATATGCGCCATGCCTACTATTTTCACCTTGCACCGGTAGACATACACGATGAAAAAGCGATTCTCTTTCAAAGCAACAGCAATCCCAAATATGTGAGTTCAGAAAAAATACTCGGCACCACCGTGTTCAGAGTATTTCCATTCAGCCGTTTTGGGGCACTTTAAGCTATGGAACATAGTCAAACGTCAGGTCAAATAAACGCTTTGTTTAAAAACCTCGGCTTTCCTTCGCTCTTGATGCACGAGCCGAAAGCTCATTTTGACTTTTCTGCCGCCTCGCGGAGAATACTCGTGGTGGGGCCTATGGGCTCAGGGAAAACTGAATACGCTTCACATATATGGCGAGACGCTCAGGAAGTGCGCAAAAAAAGCGCTGCAGTACGCACCCTCACCTGCGGCTCAAACGCACAGCAAGACTTGTTTGATCCTGCAAGCGGCATCGGTTCTGCTGACAGGCGCTACACTTTTTTTGCCCGCTATGCACTGGATACCGAGCGGTTCCCCGACTATCCTCCCGACGCCCTTGCGTACCGCGGCGGCTATCAACGCTGCGGCCCGCATATCGCAACAGTCGGCAATTCCTTTATCCTTGAGCAGCTGCTGTATGCACATCCGCACATCGGAACTTGGATTATCGATGAAGCCGCCTTTTATGATGAGCGGCTAGCCTATGTGATTAAAAAAGCAAGCGAAGAGCGGGGGCTCATATTCGTTATGCCAACCCTCCTCCTCAACTTTCGAGGCGAGATTTTCAATGCAACAGCGCGACTTTTGGTTGAAACCGCAACGGAAATCTATCCTTTTTCGGCGTACTGTGAACACCCCGACTGCTTGCAAAGCGGATACAACACCTACCGGTACTACAGCGTAAGCGGTATTGAATGCCCCGCGCTGTACTTTGACCCGCTTATCATTATAGGCGGAGATCGAAAAAAAGAAGATCCATTTGAACCGAACTATTGCACCCGCTGCGATGCTCATCATTTTTTACCAGGTAAGCAGTATACGTTTTTTACCCTCAAGCCGCTGGGCATCGAAGCAAGCAGAGGCAATCTGCAGCCACTGCTTGACGAACTAGACGCAATCAAAAACAAACCCGATTGCTCTGAGCTTTACAAAACCTTTAAAGCGGAGTATGTGGATTCGGACACGCCTTCGTACGAACGCATGAACGCCCTCAAAGTGCCGTGCATTGCAGAACGGGCGCTTATATTTTTATTTGCCGAACAAAATTTACTGTCTGCCGATCAAATGTACAAAATCATCAATACCCTTGGCTTAAATAAAGAATACTTAACCAAAAGACTTTCAGATAACAAGCGCCCGCTAACATGGGACACCAAATGAAAAAGCTGCTCTGTGTTGTATGCGCTCCTTTGTGCAGCGCATCCGTATATACGCACGATTACGTTTCGCTTCTCAGCGCACCCGGCCCCTACGAAGTGAACGTGATTAACTACGAAGCAGCGCCTTTTAGTAACCACGTGTATACCAAGCCGCTTAAACAGCGCTTTACGGAAAATGGCTTACATAATAAAAAAATATTTAAAAATGCTCTGACTGTTTTTTACCCCGAAACGGATACCAAATCGCCGCTTATTATTATCAGCCATGGTTGGGGCGATTCAAAAAAATCCCAAATGAGCCTTGCGCAATACCTTGCAAGCCACGGTTATGTAGCAGCAACATTTTCAGGTTATGTATGCCTCTATCCTGAGCATTTTCTTGCGGCGATCAAAGAAGCACATGCTCTGCTCCAGCAAGCAGAGCAGGATTCGCAAAGTCACTTATGCAATAAAATGGATTTGCAGCATACTGCTGTTATCGGCCACTCAATGGGAGGTACCGCTGCTTTACACTATGCCCTGAAAAACACCACGATCAAAGCTGTTATCGCGCTCAATCCCTATAATGGCAGTTCAAAACTGATAGAATTGGTGGGCGGCACCAATGCAGCACTTGGCAGCGACATCGCAAGTCTCAAAAGCCCTACCCTTATTATTACCGGAACTCACGACAACCTTGCTCATCCTGAAAAAACCTTTGCATTTTGCAAACACTGGAACCACAGCACTCCTTTAGCCTTTTTTGCAATAAAGGGCGGTAAGCATGCACACGGCATTGATAGAATAGGCATTGATTACACGGGAACTTTTGACGCTCAAAAGCACAGCCTCTATCGAGCCATCATTTTCAGCTGGCTTGAATGGTATATCCGGCATAATACCTTGCCTGCTTCTTATCTTTTCTTGAACCGCCATAATCTTGAACAGCTCAAACCCTTTCTGCATTCAAGCGATGAAAGCCAATATCCGCCGTTGCTCCTGCAAAATCTATACCCAAACTAACCCATCCGCCGGTACAGTGTAAACTAAGGTATCTGCTGTTAAAACGATAATAAAGATACAGGTAGGCCTGTCAAGCTAACGGACACAAACTGACATCATATCACCCGCCTTTCGCCTGAAGCATGTGTGATGTTTTTGAGCCGATGGGCTCAAAAACTCCTAAGCTTAAGCTTTACCCGCAAGTGTGATACTCTGACAGGCTCAAGAGGGGTTCCTATGATGCCATTTGTGTCTTTCTCTTACTACGCATAACTGTTTTAGTGTCAGCATAAGCAGATACCCTTGGTTTGCTCATTTACAAAAACGTCCCGCTTCAGTATACTATAGGGTATCTATGGTACCCAAAAAGCTGACCGTACTGGATCTTTTAAACCTTGATTTAGAAAAACACAATGAGCTTCACTTACAATGTATATGCGGACAAGATGGGCTTGAACGCGCTATCACCATTGCCGATATCAATAGGCCAGGATTGGCTTTATCGGGTTTTTTCGACTCATTTGCATACACACGGATACAGCTTTTCGGACGCGGTGAATGCGCCTACCTGCAAAAAACAATTGAGAGCAATGCACTTGAAAACATAAAAAGAATGTTCACCTACGAAATCCCTTGCTGTATTTTTTCGCACAATTTATTACCGCCAGCACAGTTACTCGACATTGCACAACAAGCCCACTGTCCGCTACTGCAAACAACATTAAGTTCAAGTGAATTATCACTGCGCCTTATGCGGGTGCTTTCAAATATATTCTCGTCAAAACTTGCTATGCACGGAGTCCTTGTTGAGGTTTACGGCCTAGGAATCCTCATCATCGGCGATTCTGGAATAGGCAAAAGCGAAACAGCGCTTGAACTTATCGAACGCGGCCACCGGCTCGTTGCAGATGATGTTGTAGAAATATCATGTATACACGGCAATGCCTTAATAGGCAGAGGTGCAAATAAAATGATTGGACACCACATGGAAATACGCGGTTTAGGAATCATCAATATCATGCAGCTTTACGGGGTGCGATCGGTACGGGAACAAAAACAAATACAGCTTGTCGTAAAACTTGAAGAATGGGACGCACACAAAGTATACGACCGTATCGGCACCGAAGAGCTCACTACTGAATTGCTGGGAGTAAAACTGACGCTGCTTGAAATCCCTGTTAAATCGGGACGGAATATCCCTATTATCTTAGAAACAGCAGCAATGAACGAACGCTTAAAAAGCATGGGATGTTTTTCTGCACAGGAATTTAGCAAAAACATCCTCAGATGGATTGAAAATGACATTGATCGTGTCCCCTATTATTCAGCGGATGACACCTATTAAATATTTTTTTACGCTACAGCATGTAGCGAAGAACATTAGGGCATCTCTAAAAACTGAAGTTTTTAGAGATGCCCACTAGTAAGGGCGGTTTTATGGTAACAAAAACACTTATTGTACAAAACCGTGCAGGCATTCATGCGCGGCCTTCATCGTTAATTGTGCAAACAGCAGCAAAATTTCAATCAAGTATCATGATTGAAAAAGCAAACATGAAAATCAACGCCAAATCAATTATGGGTATTATGACAATGGCAGCGGGCTACCAAACAGAATTAACGCTCTTAGCAGAGGGTCCTGATGAACAAGCGGCGGCTGATGCCATTGAACAGCTTTTCATCAACAAATTTGAAGAAAACAGCTAAGAGGCCCCCATGGAAGCTCCCGTATGGCTTTTTAGCGGTCCTGAAATAGGAGAACGCACCGCAGCCGTCCAACGGCTTAAAGCAACGCTGCAAAAAAACGGTGCAAGCCTAGATAGTTACTCTTTTTATGTACCCGATACGCCGGTAACAACTATCCTTGACATACTGCAAAACGGCTCCCTTTTTGCAGACGCTCGCTTTGTGGTGGTAAAAAACGCAGAAATACTCAAAAAAAAAGATGACATCGAGCTGCTTACCCAATGGATAACAGAAGCCCGCAGTACGGCCGGTGCGTATTTAGTATTCATATCAGATGACATCAGTATTGATAAAAAACTCGAATCGTTTATTCCCAAAGGGCATAAAACAATATGCTGGGAACTATTTGAAAATCAAAAGTATGAATGGATCCGCCGTTTTTTCGCACAAAGCCACATTTCCATTGATGAAACCGCTATCAATACCCTACTGGAACTGATAGAAAACAATACTGCAGAACTTAAAAAGGCGTGTTTCCGCATCAGTTTGTTTGTGAATCCCGAAGAGCCGCTCACCGGCGAAACCATTGAAAAACTGCTTTCACATACAAAAGAAGAAAGCGTTTTTACGCTCTTTGATGCCCTCAGCAACCAAAATGTTGAACATGCACTGAGCATCCAGCAAAAGCTCCTGCTTTCAAAGGAGAGTTCCCCCGTCAGCATTATTGCAGGCTTGAGCTACTGCTTTAGACGCTTGCACGACTGGCATTGCCTTGCAGCGCAGCATCAATGCACAGACGTCAACCTGAAGCGCATAGGCTTCACCTCAAAAAAAAGCATTGAACAGTACCGCCGTGCAAGCGCCCTCTGGAACGATGATACCGTATGCCGCATTATGGCCTTGCTTGCCGAAACAGACGTTGCGCTTCGTTCTATGCGGCAAGACATGCACAGCCTCATCATGGAGAACTGCCTCTATGCAATCATGCTTAAAAACGGCTCTCCCTTACAGCAATATCAGGCGCAGTATAGAACAATGGTTGAATCATAAACGATACGGGGTAGATTTACGATTCTTTACGGGGAAATAATGAACGGAACAAGCCTTTTAAACTGTGTTCGCCCGTTTTTTTATGGTGTGAAAAATCAAAAATATGCTTTTCGGAGCCTGCCACCAAAAGTACATCATCTTTAGCAAAACAATACGCAGGGTTGTCAATAAAATCGAACACCTCAGAGCCATGCTTGCGAACCGCTACTACATTTAAGCCTGATTTTTTTCGTAAATCAGCTTCAAGCAGCGTTTTGCCGATATAGTCAGCATTTACGCCAACTTCAGCAAGCGCAAGATTGGCTGAAATAGGCATAAAGTTAAATAAAAGCGAAGAAGCAAGCATGGGCGTCACCCTTTTTGCAGCCTCCCTATCGGGAAAGATCACATTGGTTGCCCCGACAATCGACAACACATGCTCATGCTGATCGCTTTCCGCTTTTACCACAATTTCCTTTATCGCCATCTTTTTTAAATAGGTAGTAACCATAATGGAAAGCTCTATCTTTCCACCAAGATCAACTATTGCCGCATCAAGCTCCTGCGGCAACGCCTTTTGCAATAAACCTTCGTCGGTTACATCAAAAACATAGCTCTTTTTTGCATTTTTTTCATATTTTTTTATGATATTGGGATCTTTATCGATGATAATGAGCTCATCGGTTAAATACAATAACTCTTCAAATATACGCGAACCAAATGCACCCAATCCAATAATCGCAAATTTCTTCATATGCAACACTTTAAGAGCAACGAGCCTTGATATGTACAGCTACTTCTTTTTAAAGAACCGAGACGGAATGAGCTTCCACCCATTCTCCATATGTTCAATCCGATATACCAATAACAAATCCTTTCCGTGCAGCATGAGCACGTTCACCTGAGTAGGAGAAAGGAACTGAATATCATCGACTTTGATATTTTGCCTTGAAGGCACAAAAACGTACAAAAAATAATCCCTTAAGGTTTTAAGCTGAATACCTTTTATCGGTAGTGCTTCGGAAGCTGCTTTTAATATTGTCTGATCTGCATACATTTCTTTATAAGACGGAGCTAAAAAAGAAACCCAGCGGTTATAATCTTTTTGGGCAGTAATATGGTTCAGTTCATCAACTACCAATTCTATTTCCGATTTGGTTTGCACATAGGTCTCTTTTGTAATTTTTACCCCTTCAAATTCAGCAACGATACCGCTTTCTTCTTTTTTCTCCTCCTTTTTAGGTTCTTCCAGCTGGGGCGTTTCCACTTTGGGTGGCTCTTGTTGAGGTTCTTCTTGTTTTACTGCTTGCTGAGGTTTGTTTTCAGTTTTTTCTGACACTGCAATCTTTTCTTTTTGCACGGGCTCAGTAGGCTCTTGCTTAGGAAGAGGTTGCGCCTGCTCCTTTGGTAAAGCAGCGGAGGCGACTTTTTTAGGTTCAGGTGCTGCCGTACTGCTTGATTGAGCAGTTGGCTCTTCCTTTTTTTCTGACGGAGCCGGCGCAGCTTCATGCTGTTCTTTTACTTCCTGCGATGAATCCTCTTGCGTTTGAGGCGAAGCCGTACAATACGTAAAAAACAGTACCGGCGTACATACTACCATAAAAAAACGTAATATTTTTGATAATAATATTTTCATAGCCTTATTGTACTAATAAACTGAGATTTGTCAAATCATTTACGCTCTTATTCGTGTGACCGATTTAATACCTGAGACACTGCTTGTAATGAGGGCGTTGATTAACACGATCGCCCTAAAAGCGCCGGTAAAGTAGCTTTACATTTTACAAAATACCTTTATAATAGACCTGGTGCGACAACGGAGTTATCGCACCAGGTCGACGAGTTCTAAATCGCGCAAATAGAACCTTAAAATGCAACAGTTGAACAAAGTGTGAACTTTGGAAACTGCTGCATTGATGCGCGATAGCGCATACGTTAATAAGCGATGTTTGCGAAGCAAACTCAACGTGTTTTTCAGCCGCGCTATTTCAGCGGCTGAAAATAAACTTACGATTTAGAACATCGCATTTCAAGGTGGCCTGTTCTGAAACTGAAGTTTCAGAACAGGTCTAATAAGGATATAAGGGCAGCTGCAAAGCTGATAACGAGTAATTCCACAAATCTTTATAAAATAGATATTTATGGAATTACATCGCAAACGAAAATCAAAGAAAACCGGTGAGCAAAGCTCACCTCTAAAAACCTGGAGTTTTTAGAGGTTCCCATAATGTATTTTAGGAGCAGTATATGACAGACGGAAACTTTCCGCACCACTGCTATGGTGTTCATGCTGAACAATCAGATACCGCTGCACCACAGGATCCTTTATTGCAAGTGTATTACGCACACCAAAAAGAAGTGCAGCAGCTTATCGATTTAGTAATGCAAGAGGCGCAGTATACGGACTACAAACATGAACTGCAAACAGCACATACCGCAGCAGACGAACATACTGCGTATACAATAGTAAAATATGCGTGTAAAGATAATGTATTAAAGCCAAAAACAGTTACCGATATTAAATTCGCCATTAACATCCTCGATTCAGAGCTTGTGCAGCCGATATTTCACCATCAAGCTCCCTTCGAGCACGTCATAAAAAACATGGTATCTCAATATTATAGTGCCCACATCGATTCTGCAAGCGGTAATCCTGAAAAGCAGCAGAGGGAGGACAGCGGTATTTCACCTGCAGCGATCGAGCGTATGATAGCCCTCTATGTACAAATGGATAAAGGAACCGGCAATGCAGCGCCAATACCCGAGCACGTCAACCGGATAATCGATATCGAAAAAATCCGTGATATCGGATTTAATACGGCAATCAACCGTCTCACAGCGCTCCTTAAGCAAGCAGGACTTGCATACCAGTATAGCGAAAACCTCAAAAACGCTCGTGAAGTACTGATACGGGAGTATGTAGACACCGATAGTACCCAATTACCCGACGAACACTATCAAATCCGCCTACGCTATTTTAATACAGCTCAGCTCAATGAAGAGCGGAAAGCGTATGAGGTTATGATCCGTTCTTTTGAAACCGAAGTTGAGCATTTATGGGATGTACTGCGCACTCAATACGATAAATTGAAAGCTGTTACCCATATGTATGATTTTACGAGCTTGGCAAAATTATACAAAAAATACATACAAAGAAATTACAAAATCCCCTCCGGCAACCCTATATACGAAGATATTACCAAAATATGGGATGAAGTCTCTTTTGTTACCCCAGCAGAGACCGAAGTTGAAAAAGCAAATCGTACCTTCATCCACGAAAAAACCAAAATAAAGAAAAAGCTTTCTATAATACGGGATAGAATACAAAAAATGTATCAATATAGCTATCCTCCTGAACGTCAAGTGATAGAAGAGCGGCTTTATTTTTTGGACGCTGAATTCAACCGCTTTGATTCCCTGATCAACCCGTTTCAGGTACAGCCGGGCTTAGTACTTGATATTGATATTACTTCGATTAAGCATAAAAAAACAACGATAACGAGCATGCTCACGGTTATCAATGCTTTTTTGCACGAAATAGTAAAACACCGTACTGAACTTGATACCACAATGCAGCCGCATACCGACCCTGCAAGGGATAATGCCTCTGCACTTAAAACCAACAGCGACACACCTGCAACGGCAAAGCCTTCACCCGACTATTCTCAGCTGCTGGAGCTTATCAACCGAACCTCTTTTGCTCACTCAGTTAATGGGCCCATTGCTCCCCCAAAGCCGCATTCCCGGCAGCAGCATGAACCGGATATCCCGCACCAAACAGGAGAATAAAGCTCCCGAATGACTTACGCATGACGATACTACCAAGGAGGAACACTCATGTGGAAAAATTTAGACCACTGTAATGCTTTTATTGCCTTGCAAAACACGCAACAGCCTGATATTGCAGCACTGCTCACCAACAAAGGAGCCGCACAGCGTATTGCTGATTATGCTATTCCTATGCCGCACGACCTTTTTTACAACTATGCAGCAAAACCCGTTGATGCAGGCATCATGGCGTCGTTACAAGACTTATCGGATGAGCAAAAACTCATTGAGAAATACCGGCAATTACTCAACGGCGAAGTGATAAACACCGGTGAAAACAGAAAGGTGCTGCACCAGCTTGCACGTGGCCAGCTTGGAAACGATGTGATCTATAATGGTAAAAACATGCGCAGCTTTTACTGCGAGCAGCTTGAAAAAATCAAGGCCTTCTCCGAATCAGTACATACCGGTACACTCGCGGCTCCGTGCGGCAAGGCTTTTACCGATGTGGTGCAAATCGGCATAGGCGGCTCAGACCTCGGCCCGCGGGCGCTTTACATTGCGCTTACCGGATGGGCACAAAAACAGGGTAAGCACAAAATGACCGCTCATTTTATTTCCAATGTTGACCCTGATGACGCAGCTACTGTACTTGCTGCCCTCCCCTTGGCGACCACCCTCTTCATTTTGGTGTCAAAAAGCGGAACTACCCTGGAGACCCTAACCAACGAGTGCTTTGTCAAACAATTTTTGCAGCAAGCAGGCCTTAATCCTGCAAAGCAGATGATAGCGGTAACGAGCGAAACCAGTCCTTTGGCGCATAATACCGACTACCTCGCTTCATTTTACATGGACGATTTTATCGGCGGTAGGTATTCCTCTTCCTCCGCCTGCGGGGGCGCAGTGCTGTCTCTTGCATTCGGCTTTGACGTGTTTGAAGCGCTTCTACGGGGTGCCGCCGCCGCCGACTCACAGGCCCTGAACGCGGACATCAGAAAAAACCCCGCCCTTCTAGATGCGCTTATCGGCGTATATGAGCGGAATGTCCTCAATTACACCAGCACCGCCATTTTGCCTTACAGCCAAGCCCTCTCCCGCTTTCCTGCCCATCTGCAGCAGCTTGACATGGAATCAAACGGTAAATCGGTCAACCGTTTTGGAGAACCGCTTGCGTATAAAACAGGGCCGATTATCTTTGGAGAGCCGGGAACCAATGGCCAGCACTCCTTTTATCAGCTGCTGCACCAAGGAACCGATATTATCCCGCTGCAATTCATCGGGTTTTCAGAAAACCAGCTGGGAACCGATGTCATCGTAGAGAATTCCACAAGCCAAAAAAAACTGCTGGCCAACCTGGTGGCTCAAATTGTTGCTTTCGCCTGCGGCAAAGAAGACAGCAATGCAAACAAGCGCTTTGCAGGCGGCCGGCCTTCCAGTTTAATACACGGCAAGATGCTTACCCCTGAATCCCTCGGCGTATTGCTCGCTCATTTTGAGAACAAAGTACTGTTTCAAGGTTTTATCTGGAATATCAATAGCTTTGACCAAGAAGGTGTGCAGCTTGGCAAGGTGCTTGCTAAAAAAGTGCTCGATAATACTATGGACGAAGCGCTTGCCGCTTATGCCAAACTCTTTGCACTGTAAGGTTCATGGGCACCTTACCGGTCATCTCCGCTGTTTTTATGAAAGGAGCGGTCAAAGCAAGCCAATTCCCCGAGCTTTCAGTGCCGGAATTTGCTTTTTTCGGGCGCTCAAATGCGGGGAAATCTTCTTTAATCAATATGCTACTCAATAGAAAAAACCTCGTAAAAACAGGAGCGCGACCGGGCATGACCCGAGAAATCAACTTTTTTGCCGTAAACTGCACTGCATATCCCGAAGATGGAAAAAAAGCGCCGGATTCCAAAAGCGGGTTCTGCGTTGCAGATTTACCCGGCTACGGATACGCCAAAGTGAGCGAGGCAACCAGAAACCGCATTGATACCATGCTGTACGATTATTGCGTACACCGCTCATCGTTAAAAGTGCTTTTTTTACTGATGGATATCCGCCGCAGTCCTTCTGAAATTGAGCAAAAATCCCTTGATTTTTTCCATTCGTACGGGATAAACACGCAGCTCATTGCAACCAAAGCGGATAAACTGAGTAAAAACGAACAGCGCACGCAGCTCAAGGACTGGGCGGCTTTTTTCCAGTGCAGCACCGATTCCATTATCGTTACGTCTGCCTCCAAAAAAATAGGCAGGCAGCCGCTCCTTGACTGCATAGCAGCGCACCGATAGCTCCTACAGCACTATTCGATCGTTGTCCCTCCGCGCTACCCTTCCCTCTTTTTCCATAACGTTCAAAAGTGGAATGATATATTTACGGGAAAGACCGGAGGCAGCGCGGGCGTCGGCGATGGTAAAAGCATCTCCTGCTTTTTTCCCTTGCAAGATAACCGCTGCCGCCTTTTCGTACCACTGGCGGTGGTAATGCAAAAAATCCTCCAGCACCACAAGCTTGCCCAATTTTACCAAATCCCGTGCATCTTTACGCACCTGCGGCAACGTCAGTTTATCAACTGCAATGCCTTCAAAGCCAGCTTTTAGCGCAAGATATAAAAGCTGACGAGCTGTTTTGGATAGGTTGTCGCTTTGGCCCGCCGCAGTATACACCGCCCCTGCCTGCACAAGTTTATGCGCGCTGCACAGTCTTTTGAGGATTTCAAGCTTAACCGGCACCGGCAGGGCTATATCAACTTCTTCAACCGAAAATCCCGCTTGACTTTTCTGAGCAAGGCTCATCATACGCTGTTCCCATTCACGAAGCTTTTGCACCGCAAACCACCATGCACCGGAAAGCAGGATATCGCGTTCGTCAAAAACGAGCTCATGCTGCTCCGCTGCTTTTTTTTCACTATAACCATTGTAGTAAAATTGAAAACTTTTCCACGACGGTAGCTCCCTGCCTGCATACAGCGCAAACAAGGGTTTAAAAGCAGCATAATCGTAGGTTGCAAACGCTGCCAATATCCTGCACGAAGCAAGAATAGAGCTGCCGCCATGCCGGATAAGCACCGCAGGCTGATTCCACCGGCATGCCAAAGGCTCTTGCAGCGAAAGACGCGCAAGGCTGGTATCGGCTTTATTGATATGAATTGAACCGATCGCATGAGCGCTGCCGACTGCAATTTCAAGCTCGCTATGATTTTTTATGCCGGCTGTTTTTTCATCGATTTTAAAGGCTTCATCAATGCGGATGAGCATTTCGCTGCCCTGTAACAGCGCATTTTTACTCAAACCTCCCTTTACTAAAAGCATCCCGCGTTTGATTTCTGCTTTTTCTGCAAGCTTGATATTAAGCGCGGTACGCATTCCCGCTTCCGCTGATTCTACGTCTGTATGATGATTCTGAATACCTTTAATCCGGCATTCGGCGGTACCGGGATATACCGCCAGCGTATCGCCGACGGTGAGCTTTTGCCCCCGCAACGTGCCCGTTACCGTAGTGCCGATGCCTTTTAACGTAAAGGTCCGATCCACATACAAAAACGGCGTGTCAAGCGGTACCGGCTGAACGGTAGCGAGCAATGCCGTAATCTGCTTTTTTAGCGCGTCGATACCGAAACCGGTCAGCGATGAGACTGCAACGGAAGGAATCGTGCGGCCGAGAATCGCGCGGCATTGCTGCAGGCTTTCTTCCCGTATCAAATCCAAAAGCGCTTCGTCAGCCAAATCCGCCTTGGTAATCACGAGCAAAATGGACGTGATGTGCATGGCTTTCAGCACGCGCAGGTGATCTGCCGACATCTGCATCCAGCCGTCATCAGCTGCAACGATGAGCAAGGCAGCATCCAAGCCCCAGGTACCGGCAACCATGTTGCGGATAAAGCGCTCGTGCCCCGGCACATCGACAATCCCCACGGTGCCGTATACCGGATCGTGCAGCGAGGCAAAGCCGAGTTCGATGGTCATGCCCCGCTTTTTTTCTTCAGGGATATGGCTCGTTTCAATGCCGGTTAAGCATTTCACCAAGGCTGTTTTGCCGTGATCCACGTGTCCTGCGGTTCCTAAAATATACGCCATTATTCCCCCTCTTCCATGATAGCCTGTAACTGCCGTACAATATACGAATCATCGGCAGGGTCAACCGATGCAAGGTGCACCACCAGCTTTCCGTCTTCGATAAACGCAATAATGGGCACAGCGCAAAACCTGAGCGCCCTTTTTACGGATTCAGGATCTTGTACACTCAGCTGTACCGCCCATGATGCAAACGCAGCGTCCGGGGTGCTACCTCCCCCCAAAGAAAACGGATAGGAGACAACCTGCGCATGGGGTACGTGCGACACAAAGGCCTCGCAGCGTGCTTTGACCGCGTTTTGATCTGCCTCTAGTGCAGAACGGGCAGCGCTTTTGCCGTTGTTTAAGTAGCGCACGAGGGTTTCTTCCATAAGAGCTGCAACCGCCCTACCCACTCGATACGTACGCATAAGCGGATGCTGCGCGATAACGTCAACCAAGCTTTTTTTACCGGTAACCCATCCGCATTGCGGCCCGCCTAAAATTTTATCACCGGAAAAACACACCAGATCAGCGCCTTCCTTTAATAGAAAAGAAACGGAAGGTTCGTCGGGAATATCAAGCGCACTATTCCCCGACCCTTGGTCTACTGCGAGGATCACCGAAGGCGGCAAACAAGCTTTTAGCTCTGATATGCGGGGTGTTTCGGTAAATCCCCTAATCTTATAGTTTGAGGTATGTACCCACAGCACCATGGCGGTGCGATCGCTGAGCGCCTGTTCAACATCGCGAACGGTGGTGATATTGGTGGTGCCCACTTCGATCAAACGGCAGCCCGCCGCTTGCAGAATATCGGGAATACGGAAGCCGCCGCCGATTTGCACCTGCTGACCGCGGGCTACGATTACCTCTTTATCCGAAGCGAGCGCTTTCAAAAGCAAAAAAACGGCAGCGGCATTGTTGTTGAGCATTACAGAAGATTCGCAGCCGACAAGCGTGTTCATGGCTTCCACCGCAAAAGGAAAGCGCTTTCCCCGCTTACCGCTCGCCAAATCCATTTCGATAGCGGCATATGAATCGATGCTGGACTTTACTGCGTCCCACACCCCTTGCACGAGCGGGCTTCTGCCTAAATTGGTATGAAGAATAATGCCCGTTGCATTAATCACTTTTGTGATGCGTTTACGCTTTATGAGCAAACAGTTTTTTTTAATATCGGTAAGGCATTCCTCAAAGGAAGGCACCGGCACGCCTTGTTTGGCGGCATGACGAACCGCTTGTATATATTCTGAAATAATACGGCCCACTATCGGGCGTCCGATACTATCGATATATTCCGCTAATGCGGCGTGCGATAACAGTTTTTCAATTTGAGGTATTTGGGTTAAAGGGTTTTGTGTTTGCATATGCCGTTTTATTATAGCAACCATTATCTGAAAAAGCAATATTGCACTGACAAACCAGATCAAAGCACGTCGGGTACAGCAGCATGTTGCGATTTTTACCTGCTTTTTCACGCTGTTGAAAGGGAAAAAAGAGGCAGAACTACTAGACGTGGAGGGGGGGGGGGGGTATAATAGAAGATCTC
>JBQNBR010000024.1:0-26004 GCA_052169815.1 Treponema sp. | reverse complement strand
GGCGAAGAGCCGAAGCCCCGCAAAGCCAGACCGCCGCTTGCCGGCGGGAACGCCCAAAATAATTACCCATTACCGTAATTTATACATTTTAATAGTCAAAGCTTATTCGCAACTGTCCATCTTTGTATTCATAACCCGAAAGTTTTCTTCTATTAATATTCTCAGGCAAGTGGAAGCGTCTGGTTTCACTGCGAACTGATACAATCAAATCAGTGCCCTCTTTAACAACTGCGATCTCGTGCGGCGAAATAAACGGCAGATGAATGATAAAAAAACGGGTGCCGTGCTCTTCCTCTAGGTGGAACGCTGTTTCGGTGCAGAAAACCTCCACCGGGTCTATTTGCCCATAGAGCTCCTGTGCAGCTTCGCATAAACGGACCGTGCCCTGCAGCTCTTGTTCTGATAATTGCAAGGTGAAAATCCGTTGGTTGCTAAAACTTTCATGCACCAGACGAATATGCGCGTCTTGTATGGACTTCCAATGCGCAAAATAGCCTTTGAGCGCTTGTGCAGGATATATCTTATTGATAAAAACAGCATCAACACCGAAATCGTAAAGCTGCAGCCACGTGTAGCTGCGGCGGGTTTCCTCCAACACAACCCGTTCAGGGGTAGTAACAAGCCGCATGGTGGTAATACTGCGGTCGCGGAGAATAGTTTGTAATTGAGAAAGCCTTGTAACAAGATACGCAAATTCATCAAACACAGCATCTTGAGGCTTTGGGACGGTGGTTTTTTTTGAAATAAGCGAGCCGACGGCGCTGTTGATATTACGCACAAGCGGCACGATGGTATCGGCAAACACGCTCAACTTTTCCGCATAGCACAATAATGCAAGCGTTTCTCCGGTAGGCGCACAATCCACGATAATGACATCGTGTTTGTTTTGTTCATAGGCGCTCAAGATGCGCAACAATGAAAAAAGCTCGTCAAAACCAGGGAACAACAGGGCTTCATCAGTTGCGATGCCACCGTTGGCTTTTTCCGTTATTATTTGTTTTAAATAATCGTGTAAATGACGCCACGCACGCTGGCTTTCATGGATAGTGTCAATTTCCATGGCTTCAAGGTTTTCGAATATGACTACCGGTTCGCTGCCGAGTTTTACACCGAAAGAATCACTGAGACTATGCGCAAGGTCGGTACTCATAATCAGCACCTTCTTGCCATTATGAGCAAGACGGCACGCCGTTGCAGCCGATATGCTGGTTTTTCCGACCCCTCCTTTTCCCGTGTAAATAATGATCCTCATGGTTTAAAGCTCCTGCGTTTTTTTGAGGCGGAAATAAATAGTCACTTTGGTATCATCTACCACTACGTTGGCGATTTCACTTCCGTACAACGTATTCGGCAAGGGGATACACCGGTTGAAGTTATTTACTTTCACGGTAACATCTTGGGCATGGCAGGTAACCGTTACCTTGCTGGAATCTGTATTCGGCACTGTAATGGTAAGGCTGTAGCCTTCCTCCCATTGGGTATACGCCTCCTGTTCGGTACGAGCTCGCACCGCCAAAAGATCCGGCAGAGCAAGCACATCATCGCTCAGCTTTTGAATTGCACGCTGCCCCCGCACCTCATCAGCGTACCAGGGGATTGATACTATAGGGATAGCGGTGAACACCTGTTCAATTTCCTGGATATAACGGTTTTGCTGCTGCTTTATGGTTTCCATAAAGGGATTTTGCAGAGAATCGGGTAAAATACGATTGATAAACAAGGTATCAACTTGGTACCCATAGAGGTTCATGTACATAAAATTACGCTTGGTTTCTTCTACGGCCATTTTTTCAGGTATACATACCACCCGAATAGTGCTGATGTCTTTGTTTTTAAGCAGATGCTGCAAATCCAGCAGCTGTGCATGCAATACTTCTATTTTATTG
This sequence comes from Treponema sp., assembly GCA_052169815.1. Taxonomy (GTDB): domain Bacteria; phylum Spirochaetota; class Spirochaetia; order Treponematales; family Treponemataceae; genus Treponema. The sequence continues at coordinate 24,118 of JBQNBR010000024.1, read as the reverse complement.
GTAGTGTGCCGGCTCGGCAATTTGACGTGATATTTTAACCGAGAAATTGGAGACAAAACACGGATCATCGCTTTCCCCACCGGAAAGAACTTTTCCATATACCACGCAAGCAATTCAGGCAGCTGTAACAGCGATAGGGTTTCACCAGTGGGCCCGCAGTCGATAACAATACAGTCATACTGGCTGCTTTCATAGATTTTCTTTATTTTAAGCAAAGAAAACAGGTTCTCAAAACCCGGTATCATAAAATGATCGCCCACGCTGTCAATGCTTTTTCCCTTAGTACCTACTAAATTAAATATCGAGCTTTGTGTTTCAGGGAACTCCTCACGCATGAGCGCATACGGGTCTAGTTCTACCGCCCAGAGGTTATCGGTAATAACGGTTACGGCCTTACCAATCGGTATGTCAAATATATCGCCGATGCTATGAGCCATGTCGATGCTCACCAACAGGGTTTGTTTGCCGCTGCGGGCAGCTGATACCGCATGTGCAGCTGCCACGGTGGTTTTGCCGACGCCTCCTTTTCCGGTAACTATCAGTATTCTTTCCATGTTGTGTCGATCCCTATTGGTAGCCTCCCGTTTGGGGGCACAAACGCTTCTCTATCCGTGCCGGTACGAAACGCCAACGCCACCCTCAGGATGCTTCCATCCCTTCACAATCTTTCCGTAGGAAAGCACTCTGCAGGTACCGCATTCCAGGCAGCCTAAATGACTAAAAGTGAATTGATCATCGATATATTTGTAACACTCCGCCGGACAGGCAAGCAATAACTTTTTGACTTCATTTTCATCAGGATATTGCAGATCAACGTCAATATGAGAATTCTCATCATCTGAATGAAATATATTTAAACCAAGCTTATTATCAACTGACATCTTTTTCATAAGTTAAAACGCCTCCAATACTGAAGTGATGGCTTGTACCATCTCCGATGCACTTGTTTTGCGCGCAATCAAATCAAGCGCGTACATAATAACATTTTGACCTGGTTGACCATCAACAGTGAATGCCTTTAATGCAATATCAGTTGTTAATGAAGGAATGAGTTCAAAGATCTCTCTGCGTCCAAGCAGCGTTGGGAACCCTTGATATTGTTTTAAGTCACGCATGATAAAGCTATCATCGAGCGCTCTTTTATACGCAGCAAGGGTACGTGCACTATAATCACCGAGCTCGTGCGCTTTTATAATGGTTTCAGCAGCAAGGCGCCCCGATTCTATCGCGAAATCCATCCCGCGCACGGTAAATCCAAGGTTAATACAAAAACCTGCCGCATCCCCTACAACCAGAACACCGTCCCGGTACAATTCAGGGACCATATGAAGCCCTTCTTCAGGCACTAAGTGAGCCGAATACTCAACCGTTTGTCCGCCTTCTATATAGGGTGCTATGGACGGATGAGCTTTAAACCGCTCAAGTAATTGGTTAATGGATAAGCCACTATGCATGATATCGCTCAATGTTGCAACAATACCAACAGAAAGTGAATCCTTATTAGTATACAGAAGACCGCCGCCAAAACCGCCAGCAGTAGGGTCACCTGCAGAAAGCCATGCAACACCATCACCATCCCGTACACCGAACCGCTGATTAATGATGTCTTCGCTTAGTTTGATAATCTCTTTTGCACCAACGGCCACCTGATGCGGCTCCAGCTCTTTTTTCATGCCGATACTTTGCGCAAGCAAAGAATTCACACCGTCAGCAAGAATAACGACATCCGCATAAAGATTATCGCCGGTAGCTTCAACTCCGACAACTTTATCATCCTTAATGATCAACTTTTCAACCAATGCTTCAGGAATAATGGCTGCCCCTGCCTCTTCCGCTTTGGAGGCAAGCCACTGATCAAAGGGGGCACGAAGTACTGTATACGAACTAGACTCAGCCTCGCTACTTAACTTGCTGGACCCAAATCCAATATCAAGCGAGCTATCGCTGCTCATAAGAGAAACTTTCTCTCTGGTAACTTTTCTTTCAATAGGGGCTTCTTGGGCAAAATTGGGAATAATTTTTTCAAGGCTATGCCCGTAGAGCCGTCCACCGGTCATGTTTTTAGTACCGCATGCACTGCCGCGTTCGATAATGAGCACTTCAAGCTCTGCATTAGCTAAGACGATGCCTGCTGCGCAGCCGGCCAAGCCGCCACCAACAATTATGACATCAAATTTATCATCGCTCATCCTCTTTCCTCCTCGTGTAAATGTATCATTTGTATCTGCGGTATTCTGCACAGATACAAACCAAGTATTTATACTCTCTATGTACCCGTTTAAGGTTTTTGTCCTTGCACGAGTATACACGCACCGAACATTTTGCTTTTACATTCGACGTGTGTAATATCTATACTATTATATAGGTCAATCAACGCCTGTTTGCGAAGAAACTGCTGCGTAGATTCATGCAGCCACGTGTATTCTTCACGGTATTGTGCACCGCCGCCTAAGCGCGGGACAAGGTACTTAAAATACCCCGTATGAAAATACCGTATAAACGCATTATCCGGTACAAACGAATCCAAACAGTATACGTATCCCCCTGCTGCCGTAACCCGTTTCATTTCCTGCAAAGCCCGCTTATAGTCCGCCGTATTTCGTAATCCAAACGAAATACAAACCGATGCAAACGTATTGTCAGGGAAAGGCAACTGCAGAGCATCCGCTTCTTTCCACTGTACGTTTGTATACTGCCGGCTTTTCCGCTGCGCTTCTTCCAGCATCGCCGGAGAAAAATCAACACCAGTAATATGGATATCCGGCCGTTGCGCTGCCGTTAAAAGCGCAATATCGCCAGTACCGCAACACACATCCAGCAGCTTGGCATTCAGTGGGGCTTGTTGAGCGATATGCGTTACCAGCATTCGCTTCCAGTGCTTTTGCAGCCCCAAACTAATCCGCTCATTCGCTCGGTCATAATTCCCTGCTATCGTTTGGAAAATCTTGTATACTTGCTGCGATTTTCCCCCGCTATCCATACTTCTTTACTACCAATTTTATCGCGAATGCGGCGATATACACACCGTTCCCGCATATATTTGCAAGTACAATAGTCTTCATCTGCTGTATGCGCCTTTCAGGCAGCAGCGGAGCCTTTATCAGGCGGATAAATACCGTATGCCACACAAAAATCAGCGCCACGCCGCTCATCACACCGGTATATCCAAGTTTCCACATAGGCAACACCCACAACAGGATGAGCCACACTACTATCAAAACACGGTATACCACCACCGTGTTTTTCCTGCCAATGCATACCGGCAAGGTTTTCCGCCCCGCACGCTGGTCTTTTTCAATATCACTGCCGTTATTACTCAGCATGATCAACGCAATGCCGATAACCAATGGCAGCGTATAAGGCAGTATCTCCAAGTGCAAGGCACCGTCAGCCGCCGCAGCAACACCGAGCGGTATAAGCCCTCCCATAACCAAACCGGAAGTGAGCTCTCCCAGCGGTAAATAGGAAATGGGAACCAATCCCGCTGAATACAAGATAACCGTTACGCCGCCGATCAATCCTATGTAAAGCGGCGCAGCTCCGGCATGGCGGCAGGCGAATACACCGAACACGCCCCCCAGCACAAGATAGAATATCCCAAGGCATAGTGCCGCACGAGGATGCACGGCATGATACACCAACACAGAATCCGTTTTTTCCACACAGTCATCCCGGCTATCGGTTCCCTTTACAAAGTCTGCATAGTCATTCAGCGTATTAACCGACGCCTGCAGCAGTATACATGCCCCCGCAAGCAAAACCATTTGCGGCACACTTAAAACTCGCCCCTCGAACGCAGTAACCAGCACACCGAACAGCGCCGGAAACAGGGACGCAACCCACGTATGAGGAGCAGCCAACTGCACTGCCATACGGGGAGTAAGCGCACAATAGCCTTTAGGCATCAAGCAGCCTCCAGTTTGTTCAGCAGCTTTTCAAGTCCGGCAAGCATAGCGCTATTCACCTCGCCGCTTTGACCCAATCCGGCAATGAGCTTCCGGTTTATACCGACAAGGTACTGCACTTTTTCGTATGCAGCCTTAATACCGCCGCACCGCACCACCGCAGCTTCCATATCGGCGATCTCTTTATTGGTCAAGCGGCGTTTGGCATTATCCCGCATGAACGGAAGGATCGCGTTACACCCCTCAGGATGCTGCATTGCCATCAGCACCGGAAAGGTATACACACCGCTTCTAAAATCCTTATGCACTTTTTTACCCTGCACTGTTTGCGAAGAAGTAAAATCAAGGATATCGTCTTTTAACTGAAATATGCAGCCGAAATTCTCACCGAACGTTGCAAGTGCATTCACCGTCGCATCTGAACAACCAGTTTCTGCCGCTCCTATAGTGCAGGCCGCTTTAAAGAGCGCACCTGTTTTGCCTTGGATATTAAAAAAGTATTCCTCGATAGTCACATCCTCCTTGTAGCTGCATGCCGCTTGGCCTATTTCTCCGCTACACATCGCTTCTATTGTTTTGGATAAAATAGCCGCTGTCTCGTTTAATTGATTAAGAGCCGCATGATAGTGAATGCGCGCAATAATAAAATCGCCCGCATACACCGCTGCTTTTTTTCCGTATTTACTTTGCACAGAAGGCTTTCCTCGTCTATACGGCGCATTATCGATAATATCATCGTGAATGAGCGATGCTGCATGGACGAGCTCCACCATAGCAGCTAACAGATACAGCCGCTCGGTTTTGGTTTGCCACTTAGGGCCGAGCATGCCACACTGCAACAGCAGCTTTGGCCGAATGAGCTTACCGGAAAGGCTGAGCGCATCTTCCAACACGGCATCAACGCTTGCGCTATCGAACTGGTGCTCGGTAATACGGTTAATATAGAAGCGAACCCGTTCTCTCCATTCTTGTTCCAGCGTTCCCCATTCTGCTGCGGCAAAAGAGCTCATATTCCTCCAGTAGCCGGCACGCTCATTACATCAAGCCTCGCTTTTCAGCGATGATCTGAGCAGTATGCTTAACCTGTATCGGCATGCCGCGTGCATCAAGCCCTCCCATAATCTGCATCATACAACCAGGGCAATCCACCGCGACTACATCAGCTCCTGATGCTGTAATGTTTTGCACTTTCTTTTCAAGAATAGGAGCAGCAATTTCAGGATACAGTACACTATACGATCCTCCAAAACCGCAGCAGTTATCATGATCGTCCATTTCAACAAATTCAATACCATTAGTATGCTGCAGCAATTCACGCTGTTCATTCACCACACCAAGGCTTCGTTTTAAGTGACACGAATCGTGGTACGTTACCTTCATTTTCTTATCATCGCCAGCATCAGCAACCCCGCCAAGATCATGGAACAACTTACAGAAATCAAATGATTTTCCGGCAAGCTCCGTCGCCCGCTTATGCATCGGGGTACCTGCGCTGAAGAACGTAGGATATAAGCGCAACTGATGTGTACAAGACGGACATGCTGACACAACATAATCGTATTTTTCAGCCTCCATACCTTCAATGTTTATTTCAGCTTCTTTGGTCGCATTCTCCACATCGCCTATATTCGTTGCAGGACAGCCGCAACATGCCTGCCCCATGGGCATCTCAACTTTATATCCAATCGAATTCAAGGCAAGGACTACTGCCCGTGCAAGATCTACGTACACAAAATCCAAAAGACAGCCAGTAAAGATCGCCACCGTACCTTTCTGGTCTTTTACCTCCTGCCTAATAGTCGGAAAGATATCTCTAAACGGCATCGCTGCAATGGCGGGGAAACTTCTGCCTTTGGTGAGCCCAGATAAGAACATAGGTAAATGCCGGATCATCGGAAGGCCTTTTGTAAAAGGGGCCTGCGCAATCGAGGCTATACGGAGCATGGAGTGGAATAGCTTACGGTCGGTTACCGCATCAAGCGCAAACTTTTTGATAGCGTTCGGGTTATCCTGCATATCTTTTTCGCGCAGCTTCATAATCATCTCTGGGATTTTAAGACCACCGCCGCATACCTCGTTACACCGGCCGCACTGCAAACAGATACTTTGTATTTTTGCAGCCCGCTCTTCTGACACCAAGAAATGGGTAAGCAAGGTACCGATACCACCGGTGTAAATATTAGAACCATACACGTGTCCACCAACGAGCGCAAATGCCGGACATATATCAAGACAGGCTCCACAGCGGATACAGTTGAACATCTGCCTAAATTCTTCCCGCGCCAAAATTTCACGGCGGCCAGGATCGTCTAAAATAACACAATAGAATTCCTTCTTTTGTTTTTCATCGGTTTCTTTATCTACGGTTACTTCACTAGCACCGGTATACATGGAAATATACGAAGTTATTCGCTGTGCGGTTCCATTACGCGGAAGCGCCTTGAATATCCAGCGCGCATCAGAAAAAGATTTAACAAACTTTTCTATTCCAAAGATATACAAATGGATACGCGGCAGCGTACCAACCATACGGCCGTTACCTTCGTTGGTCATGGTAAATACCGTACCCGTTTCAGCAACAGCAACGTTTGCCCCTGAAACGCCCATATCCGCCTGGGTAAACTTTTCACGCATTACTTTACGGGCAGTTCTTACCTCTTCTGCAATGATAGGTTCATTTTTAACGTTGGTATACTCCGTAAACAAATCAGCAACTTGCTCTTTATTAAGGTGCAAAGCAGGCATAACCATGTGTACCGGCGTATTTTTTTCAAGTGATATAATAAATTCACCGAGGTCGGTTTCTTGCACCAATACGCCGTCATCGCCGAGTATATGATTAAGGCCCACCTCTTCTGATGCCATCGACTTGGACTTAACAATTGTTTTAACGCCTTTTTCTTTTACAAGATTGCGAATCCATTCCATTGCGTCTTCTTTGGTTTTGGCACGGAACACATGACCGCCCCGTTTTTCGCAATTTTCTGTGAATTCTTCTACTATTTCGTCAATATGCTCGGCTGCATATGATTTAACTTCCGTAATTTTATCACGCGTGGCATAAAAATCGATACCTTGATACGATTTTTCTCTCCTAGCCGGATAGGTTTTACAAAAATTACCAAGTGTTCTGCCGAGCGTGGTATTATCCAGTGCAGACTGAATTTCATATTTTAATGATTCATTAGCCATGTTTTCCTCCCTTAAATATCATCAACTACGACTATGCAGACTTGTATCGGTCCATGCACACCAACCGTTCCCACACATTCTATATCAGCGGTACGGCTTGGGCCGGTAATAAAACCTACGTAGTTTGGCAATTCTTTCATATCGCTTAAGATATCAAACATATCGTCGTATGTGGGAACAATCGTCGAGCCCCGTACTATTCCTACGTAGTATTCGGGCATAATAGCGACAATCCTTCCGTCAGCATCGCCCTGCTCTTGCACAACGGTCCCAAGCTCGGCAATTCCATGCTGTACTTCCGATATACCGCCCTTGTCTGTCTCTGCATGTAGGCGAATGTGATCGGTATGCACCGTCACGCCGGATGCTTCAAGCTCCTTAGCAATACTGATTTCTTTTAAGAGAGGAGATTCAAAGATACATGTTGAAGTGATTCCATTTTCTTTATAAAGAGCTGCAATCGCTTTACCGATATCAGCTTTTTTTGTACGTATACAGTTACCGTTAACACTTTCTAAATTTGTTTTGAAGCTCTTATACAGATCATCTGTTATACTACTCATCGCTGCCTCCGTAAAATAATTTCAAAGTGAATAACCGAAACACTGACGCACACATCACACTAAATAAGATACTCCTAAATTTGTGCCGTCTGCATATCGGATTAATTATACTCTAGCTCTATTATAGCACAGGGAAGTCGGAGCTTGTCAAACATTTTTTACAAAAATTTAAAACAAAGGCCTCAAACAGCTCTATTTTTCACTACAGCGCGCGCCGCTTCATGCAACGAATGGAAATGCTGCAAAAAAAATATTTGACAAATGAGAAAACTAGGGTATCATTAGGGATGTAGCGTAAAGCATTCTATAAAAATCCAAGCGCTTCACACTACATCTCTCATTTATTGCAGTAAATGGAAGGAGGTTGTCATATGTTTTTTTTATTTGTTATTGCAATCATTCCTATTCTATGGCTCATGATTGCACTCAGTAAATTAAAGATGCCAGGCTTTAAGGCTTGTATTATCGCTTTTCTACTTGCGATAATCTTGGCAGTCACTGTTCAGAGAATGCCTTTTATTGACGCTATCACCGCTGCCTTGGAAGGCGGCTTAATTGCATTGTGGCCGATTTGTTTAGTGATCATCGCCGCGCTGTTTACTTATAATCTAACGCTTGAAACCAAAGCCATGGAAGACATTAAAGGCATGCTGTCTACTGTTTCCAGAGATAAGCGTATTTTAATGCTTATTATAGGATGGGGATTTGGCAATTTCATGGAAGGTATGGCAGGATTCGGCACAGCGGTCGCCATTCCAGCAGGTATATTGATGTCATTGGGGCTTGATCCAATCCGCACTGTAGTAGCCTGTCTGGTAGTTAATTCCACACCAACCGCCTTTGGCTCAGTCGGCGTTCCAACCGTTACGCTTGCTTCTGTTGCCGGTGTAGATCCAGCCGTCCTATCAGCAAACGTAGCGGTGATCCAGGCACTCCTCATGTTTATTTCTCCCTTCTTTATGGTAGCGATCATCGGAGGCGGCTTAAAAGCATTAAAAGGAGTATTCGGTATTACGCTTGTGGCGACTCTTTCTTTTACCGTTCCCAATTATCTTATGGCACGGTACATTGGACCAGAATTGCCTGATATTCTTGGCTCTATCTGCTGTATGATCTGTCTGACCCTCTGCGCATTGCTTTTTTATAAAAACAATACAGACAAAACATATATGGTGGATACTATATCGGAAAGCGCATCCAAACGTATTACCCTTCCGCAAGCAGTAAAAGCATGGAGTCCCTTTGTACTGATTTTCATTCTGTTACTTGTCACTTCCAAGGTAGTACCGCAAATAAACAAACCGCTATCAAGTATTAAAAGCAGTATACAAGTATACACGGGCGAGGGCGCAAAAAAATTAGGCTTCACGTGGATTAATACGCCTGGTATCATGATCTTTATCGCGGCAGCAATAGGCGGTTTGATACAGGGAGCTTCGTTTGGTCGTCAGCTAAAGGTTTTGAATAAAACGCTCAAAAGCAATTGGAAAACCATCGTTACCATATGCAGTGTAGTTGCTGCAGCAAAAGTAATGGATTATAGCGGCATGGTAGCAAATATTGCGGCGTTCCTTGTCGCGGTTACTGGAAGCTATTTTCCGTTTATCTCGCCACTTATCGGCGTCATCGGCGCTTTTGTTACGGGAAGCGGCACCTCTACAAACGTACTGTTTGGTAGCTTGCAGGTACAAACAGCAAGCGCTATCGGTGCAAGCCCTGAATGGCTCGCAGCCGCTAACGGCATGGGAGCCGGTATCGGTAAGATGATATGTCCCCAAGGTATCGCTATTGGCGCCGCAGCGGTCAATGCCGTGGGATCGGAAAGCACCATCCTTGCCAAAGCAATAAAGTACTGTATCATATATTTTATAATAGCAGGGTTGGTATGTTACTTTATGCCTCAACTGGGACTTCTACCAGCGTAAAAGTGCTCAAGGCACTATGACAAGCACCGCTCCGTGTAAAGCATGAAGCGGTGTAATCATAATGAACACGTACGCAATTAATTGCATCGAAAATTCCATCCTGGTGCGCCTGTCCCTATAGTTTTACGCTGTATCTTTTTTCTTTGCTGTCTGTTATAAAAATATAATGCATATACCTAGCGCCTCAATCAACAACCCAGACGCAAGCGTCGGGGCACAGTGCTCAATGTTTCGCACTGTGTGTTCTTATAAGGTGGTTGCAGTCGGCTTTAATACCCTTTTGTTACGACGCAAGCGTCGGGGTATTAAACCCTCCGTACGAATAAAAAAAACAATGTTTTGTAGAGCAACTGCTTTGTCAACATTGTTTTTGGTGTGCACCGCCCCACTTTTTGCCCATCCGCATCTTTTTATTACCGCTCAGTTTGAATTTATTTGGAATCAAAAAAAACTCCAAGGGGTATATCAGACATGGACTTTTGACCGTTTTTTCAGCGCTGATATTATCCAGGGCTATGATCTTGATAAAAACGGTACTTTTGATAAAAGCGAGACGGAGGACGTATATGCCAACGCTTTTAGTAATACCAAAAACTACTATTACTTTACCTTTATCCGCCAAAAAGACGTGCGTTCAAGTCCTCAGAAGGTAAGTAAATTTTCTGTACACCAAAAAGACGGTCTGGTGTCGTACCGTTTTTACGTTGATGTTTCACAGTATAAGCGGGAAGATTTTCATTTTGCCGTTTATGATTATACGTTTTTTTGTAACTTCCGGTATGCAGACAAAGAACCTGTTACGTTTACCTGTGATAAACGCATAGTACAGCCTCAGTACGAAATAACAGAAAATGAAAACTATCCGGTATTCTATGACCCGCTTGATACCGCTGATATGTCTACTATATATACTCAGTGGCGTCCCGGTTTACAAGTATACTATCCTAAAGAGATTCATATATGGTATTAAAGAAACAAAATAGCATATTCTTATTATTATGCACCTGCTGTATGCTCTATGCAAATCCTTTCACTAAATCGCAAACTGCTCCCGCTCCAGTGCGTACAGGACAACCGTCGGAATTTATCACCGCTCAACAAGCCATGCTGCATACACGATTAGGGGAATACCTGTATGAATGGAGTAAAACGAATTCTACACAAGCTTTTTGGTCAATTATGGGGCTTGCCTTTCTGTATGGCTTCCTTCATGCACTGGGGCCTGGCCACAGAAAAACAATTGTGTTTTCGTTTTACCTTACCAGAGCCGCCCCTATATGGGAACCGCTTGTTACAAGCGTAGTCTTGGCAGGCTTGCATGGCATTACCACTATCTGTCTTTTGCTTTTGTTCCGTAATGCAAAAGGCACTTTTTCCGGCAATACCGCAAGCGCAGTGGCCTATCTTGAAGGTATTTCATTTCTAGTACTCTTGCTACTATCGCTGTTTTCTCTGTTACATCTTTTTTCTCATGTTTTTCCCGAAAAGTTGCACTGGTTCCATTTCGGCTGCGGATGCGGAGCTCATACCCACGGGCATGATGGACATGAGTGTGTTGCCCATCACGAACACAGCCTCCATCGTCATGAGCACAGCACAAGAAATGCACGAATACAATGGGCTGCTTTTGTGCTGAGCGGTATCTACCCCTGCCCTGCTGCTCTGCTGGTTTTGGTGCTAGTGCTTAGTTTGGATGCATTAGGACTAGGGATTATCGCCGTGGTAAGTATGTCGGTTGGTATGGTCCTTCCTATTATGATTGTTGCCTATCTTGCATGGGCAGGCCGTGAGCGTCTCTTTCATCGTTTACGGGCACAACAAAAATACATGAACATTATTACGCTGGTACTTGGCGTGGCCGCTTACGGATTTATTTTTGTTTTTTCATGTAGTGCGGTGAAGCCGTTTTTGATGAGTTTTTTTAGATAAAGGACGCCTGATGATGCAAGGCTACTTGACTTTTTTTATTACGCAGATACTCTATAAAGATAGGCGGTTATAGTACCATGCACAAAACCGCTTTTATGGTATGGAAACAGCTGAGCCCCCACAATTATTGTTACTTTTTATTATTTTAAGTATCTTATTCCTCTTATCCATGTTTTTTTCATCGGCAGAAACTGCTTTTTTGTCGTTAAACAAGCTGCATATACGTTTTTTATGTGAGCAAAAAAATCGTGCAGCGCAACGTGCCGAAAAGATTTTACAAAACAAACAAAAATTTTTATCAACCATCTTAATCGGTAACAGCATTGTAAATATTGCTATTTCGGCGACGCTAACGGCAACAGCGATGCAGCTTTTTGGTGATGCAGGTTTGCCCATAGCCGTATCAGTAGGGACAATACTCGTCCTGATTTTCGGCGAAATTGTGCCAAAATCACTTGCACTTGTGTACCATGATGCGATTGCTTTTACCTTTGCCCACATCATCTTGTTTTTCATGAGCGTGCTATCTCCTGTGGTTGTAATTTTTTCGGCGATCACTAATTGGCTGCTGCTTTTATGTGGCATACAGCCTAAAAAAAATAAGAATGCTCTCACCGAATCAGACTTACGGGATTTTTTCGAAGCAAGCGGCGAAAAAGGCTTAATTGAAAATGAAGAGTGCAGTATGTTGAGTAACATACTACGCTATGGCGATTTTTCTGCGCGTACCGTTATGACACCGCGAACTGCTATCGTTGCGCTTCAGATGGATGCCCAAGTGCCGGACATTATTGAGCTCGCCCAACAATCCCATTTTTCACGCTTTCCTGTCTATGATACCGGCATCGACTCCATACAAGGCTTTTTTTACCTTAAAGACTTGCTTGTTTCTTCCGCATGTGCTCGTAGCAATGATTTTCATATTCAAAAATACTTACAAAAGCCTCTGTTTGTATTTGAAAACATAAAACTTGCAGATTTGGAACAGCAATTTGCAAAAGCAAACCAAAATATGGCCATCGTCATCGATGAATACGGTGGGACAGCCGGTTTGGTTACCATGGCTGATTTGAACAAAGAAATCTTCGGCCCCTTTGCCGATACGTCCACAGCGGATACAGCAACGGGGTGCACAGCGCCCCCACTCGAACCACCTGATTTTCCGGCGCAAAAGCAACCGTGCATTATTTCTGCCGCCATGCGTTTGAGTGATGTCAATGAGCAGTTCAACACGCACATTGTTTCAGAATATCATGATACTATCGGCGGCTACCTTATGGAAGCAGCAGGCGAAATCCCTGCCTGCGGTTTTTCAATAGTGATAGCACCCTACCGGTTTACCGTGCATAAAACTGCGGCGCATAAAGTCGATGAGGTTGCAGTTCAGTTGGAGGCAGCAGCACTATAATGGGAATCGTTTGGTTAACGGTAGAAATCGTAGTGCTTCTATGCTGCGCCGCCTTTTTTTCCGGTTCTGAAACAGCCGTTACTGCAATTAGCCGCCCTGAATATCGCAGTTTGAAAAAAACCATGCAAAAAAATGCGCAGCGTTTAGCCCGCCTGGTTGAGATCAAAGAGCATATCGTAATTGTAGCGCTAATCGGTACTAATTTTGTAAATATGCTGAATTCCGGTCTCATAACTGCTTTTACCCTTACGGCATTCGGCGCTTATGCAGTGCCAGTTGCCACGGCAGTGATTACCGTTTTAATTATCATTGTTGCAGAAATATTTCCTAAAGCACTTGCAACCGAACAAGCCTTGGCGTTTGGAAAAATAGCTTCGTTACCGCTTTTGGCGTGCTATACCGTGCTGCGTCCAGTAAGCGCGGTGTTTTCGGTACTGTCCAAAGGTATTATCGCCCTGCTGTCTCTTACGGCGGTTGAAAAACCGGCGGTACTACACAAAAAGGATTTACAGCTATTGGTACACATCAGCCAGCAAGACGGCGCCCTGAAAGCAGGAGAAGAAGCACTTTTACAGCAAGCCATCCTATTGCAAAATGTACCATTGCGTACTATTATGACGCCGCGCAGCCGTATCGCAGCGGTTAGCATACAAGATTCATTTGAAACACTGATACGGCAATTTTGTACTAGCCGTTTTTCTCGCTTACCGGTGTATAACCAAGATGCACGTACAGTGCGCGGAATCGTATACTATAAAGATGTACTGTTTTCGCTCTACAGCCAAAAACCAAAGTGCTTAGAGGATCTTATCAAACCGGCACTCTTTATACCGGAACAGACTTCGCTTTTTTCTGTCATAGAAACGATGAAAGCGCATAGACAAAACATGGCTATTGTCATCGATGGGTACGGCGGTATTACTGGTCTTATTACAGAAGATGATATTACAGCGGCGGTGTTTAGCCATAGTGAAGGTGTGTACCGCACAATGTTTTATAGGAATCTCTAAAAATCCAACAAGGTTTTTAGAGGCTCCCTTATAGGAGATCGTATGCCAAATGCTTTTCTAGACTTTTTAACCGTGCTGCCTGAAGAAAACATGCGGAAGAAACTTATAAAGGCTTTTCTGCTCCATTATGGCGCGAGCACCGAAGCCCTATCGTTGGTGCAGGTCCCATTGTCGGTAACGGTACTAGGCGGATATGCTGACTACGGCGGAGGGAAAGCTCTGGGGGCAGCGCTGAACCGGTATCTATATTTGCTTATCCGCAAGCGTTCCGATTCCACCGCGGCATACTACGATCTCCGCTCTTTTTCTGAAAAAGCACATTCGCTTTCAGATATACAGAGCAATCAAGCAGGGCACTCATATGCCGCATGCTTTAATGCAGTGATAACCGCCTTTGAACACAATGGGCTACACTGCGATACTGGTTTTGAACTACTCATTTTTAATAACTTTCCCATAGATTACGATATTTTTTCATCTACAGCATTAAAAATCGGATTTGCTCAAGCGCTTGTCGAAGCTTTTCAGTTTTCGGTGGAGCCTCTTGCCTTAGTAAAAATGGAACGAGCGGGTTTAGAATCGACAGAAAACCGTGCAATACAGGAAAGCGCTGTAAACCACGATATCCACTACGACACTACACATAGGATAAGCCTCCTCATGGGCAAGCAAAATCACATACTTTTAACAGATCCCGCTGTATATGAGTATACTGCTATGCAGCTGCCGCCCACTGAACACGCTTGCGTTATGCTGAGGCCGCATATACGTACGTTGTTTTTTACTGAACGCTCCCGTGAGCGGTACCACGCCTGTATGAAAGCCTTGCATATACTCCACCAGGAGAAAAAAATACAAACTCTTTGCGATGTAACCGAAGCTGATATCAGTTGGCTTGAAACCGAACAACACCAGGCACAACTGGCAAAACAGCTCCGGTATTGGGTGAGCGAACAAGAGCGGGTACAGCAGGCGGCAACAGCGTTGCGGGAAGGAGACTTAGCCTCGTTCGGTAAATGCATGCGGGAGGCACAAGCGGCCTTGCAAACGCTGCACGAAATAGATGAGCAGAATCTTACGCTGCTTGCTGATACGGCGAATGCACAAGCCGCCTGCTTAGGGGCCTGTATTGCACGTTCAGAAGCGGATGCCTGTGTTATTGCCTTAGTTTCACAACGTACGCTGGAAGACTTTATCGTGCAGATAAAAAAACAGTATACCGAGCAAACCGGCTATGCGCCGTCTGTGCTGCTTTGCGGCATAAGCGGGGGTATCAAAAAACAAAGATTGGAAACGGCAGAATAGAGTGCCCACCGTTAGGCTTCTTCTTTGGGAACCGGTGTGAACACATAGCCTGCATTTCTGATATTTTTTATCATAGTGCCGCAGATTTTATCAACGCTATTGAGTTTTTTACGGATGCGGGCAATGTGCACCGAGACAACCCGTTCAGCTCCTTTGTAAAACTGCATATCGCAGCTCGAAGTAAATAAGGCTTCAGCGCTGACCGGCTCTCCGCAGTTTTCCGCAAGTTTCAGTAATAACAGAAATTCTACGGGTGTTAATTGAATAAGGCTGGTCTTATAGGTTAGCGTATAGGCCCGCTTGTCAAAAACAAACGCTCCTATAGTGAGCCGATAACGATTTTCCGCTTGTAACATTAAATCGTCTGCATCCCCGTTTTTATGGAACGCCGTGATACGCATATAGACATGCTTAAAGAGTTCCGCTTGTTCTAAACCCAAATAGTGATTTTCGTATTGAGCTATTAAATCAGCTTTGTCGCCTTGCAGCATGACTTTCCCATACTGTATAAAAACAAAGTGCAGCTCATGATCTACGAAGGTGTTGATGTACTGATCGGCGATGATCACTATCTTATCCTGAGCAAGTCTACTGATAATACTGCCTATGACGTATTTTTCATGCATGTCCAGCGCTCTCATCGGCTCATCCATAATCACAATTTTAGGATTGTTTAAAATGGACTGTGCAATATTCAGCCGTGCCATGATGCCACATGAAAGCTCTTTTATTTTTGTATGTGCAAAGGGCAGTAGCTCCATATCCGTCATAATAGTTTGTAATTGGTCAGTGTTTAAACGAATATCCTTTAATGCCGCTATATATTTCAAAAGCTTAATAACCGTAAAATGCCGATAGCCTTTAAAGTCTGAAGGCGCATACCCTAAAAGGCTTAAAAGCTGAATATCAGTATTTTGTACTTCCGTATCGTCAATAAAGAGCTTCCCTGAATCCGGCGTTATAGTTCCCGTCAGTATTTTGATTAATGTTGTCTTTCCCGCTCCGTCATGGCCTATCAAAAAATTGATGCCGGAGTAAAACTCAATGGAAAGGGACTGCAATATACTTTGCCGTCCCGCTGTTTTGGATATGTTTTCAATGCGTATCCGCATAAAAAGTAAACATGCGGAATACTGAAAAAGTTACTATCGCGGCATTATTATAGGCGGTATTCTAAGGATACATCTATAGAAGAAACTTAGGTTTTATCTTCAAGATAACTTTCCGCCTGCATTGTGTACAGTTCCCGATAAAGCCCTTCCGAATCAAACAGTTCCTGATGGGTACCCGACTGAATGAGTGCGCCGTCGGACAGCACCAAAATTTCATCAGCGGCTTTTATATTGGCAAAGCGGTGCGTTACCAAAATGCACAGGCTATTCTGTGCAAGGCTGCGCACGTTTTTGAAAAACTCGTATTCTGAAATAGGGTCGATAGAGGCGGTCGGCTCGTCAAAAATAAAGATGCGTGATTTTTTTACGGCGGCTCTCGCTACCGCAATTTTTTGCCATTGGCCGATGGAAATTTGCGTACCGTTCTGCCATTCTTTTCCTAAAATACTTGCATACTGATTAGGCAGTTTCCGTATAAATTCGTCCGCCTTTGAAAAATGCGCCGCTTGATACACTGCTTCATTTTCAGTGATGGTCTTAACGCCGTCTTGAGTTAAAAACAACGCTTCATCCCCTAAGCCGATGTTTTCAGTAACCGTAAAGGGGTATCTTACAAAATCCTGAAACACGGCGCTGATATGAGTATGATACTGTTTTATATCGATATCTCTTAGCTCAATACCATCGATTAAAATTGAACCTTGGTACGAAGTGTAAAAACCAAGCAGCAGCTTTATCAAAGTCGTTTTACCGGAACCGTTTAAACCGACAAAGCCGTATGTTTTATCGGCAGAAAAGCAAAAAGAAAAATCTTTTATAACCGGTATGTCGGAAAACGGATAGGTAAACCAAACATTACGGCATTCTATCGTATGAAAATGCCGGTTAAACGGCGCTTCGCCCCGGTCGCCCGTAAGCTCAAGCAGGTTAAAAAGGTTTTCCATATACAAGCTGTCTTCATAGCCTTGAGACCCCATCGACAGGGTATTGTTTATTGCATTTTTCAAAATATCGACGGATTGCATAAACATAAGTACGGAGCCGATTGTCGCAGCGCTTTTAATTCCCAACAGGATAATCCACAGTTTTATGCCGTAAAAAATCAGTTCATCAAAAAATTGATAGATATTTCGCTGTAAAAATATTTTTTTTCGCACCGCTTTATCTTCATTGAAGTTTTCGCAGTAAATATCGGAAATCTTTTTTATGAAATAGCAAAACACATTATTGATTTTCATTTCTTTGATGGTGGTATTATCCATGCTTATGCTTTTTAAATAATTGATAAAGCGTATTTTTTCGCTCCGCTTTTCATACAGCGCATAGAGTTTATTTGAAACAGCAATATTAATGAAAAAAAGCGGAATACACGTACATATAGCCGCAGTAGTTAAACCGGCATGTAAATGAAAAAGCAGTCCCGCCGTCCCCACAACGGAAGCGCCGTTCTTGAGAATCTCGACCAACGTACGCAATATCGAAGTACTCCGCTGCAGCGATTCCCCGTTTGATTTTTGGATATTGTCATACACGGAAGGATTGTCGAATTGTTCAACGGTGAGTTCGGCCATCTTGTACAATATTTTATTGGTAATATACATGTTTATTTTACTTGCATAGAGATTCTGAAAATAGACTGAAAGGGTGGAGATGCTGCGGATTAAAAAACTGATGCCGAAATGCAGCAGTAAAAAATAGAGCACCGGCATATACGATGCGTCTTTCAGGCGCAATAAGTCAGTTGTTGCATCCACTATATACTTCCATATCAGTACATTGACCGGAATAAAACAGCCTGAAAAGACGTTGAAACAAATGGTCAGTAAAAAATACGGCTTTGACGCATAAAAGAGCAAAGCAATCGTTTGCCGTATTGTTTTTGCAGAGCGCACTATCTTCATGTTCTTTCCTTATGTATTACCCTGTGATGCAGGCGTATCTTTGATAATAATGTGAAAGCGTTCTTGGGTTACCATGCTGCGTTTAAAATCCGCAAAGGCAGCAAACGGTATCGCTTTGATTTCTTCTTTTGCGCTTTCACGCTGCTGCGGGTTGATGATAAGCGGGAATCCGTATTCAATATGCATGATGATATTGCTCACCAAAGTCCGTAGACCGGCTCCTGCCGTTAACGAATCCGCAAGAAGCTGTTTGACATTTTCCAAGTCTTGTACGCATGGAGTTTGCCGTATGATAAAGCGTTTCAGTTCCCCTGCAACCGATTCGAAGCGGAAACCCTGCGCCTGAAACGTAAGAAACGAAATCATCGTTTCGCTATCGACCTTTTGCATAGTTGTACGCGCATCGCCGCAGGCATCGTCATGCATACCTTTGCGTTGAAAAAAGGTGTTCATGCATTCAATGATGTACAGGTGTAATGCCGTTAAAACAAAATAGTTTCCAGCAGCCCTATCGTTATCCACGTGAATGCACAGCGATACCGTTTGTACCGCACAGGACGGCAAAGCAGTATGTAAAAACGGCTTGTGTCTTTTCCGCCGTGTCTTTTCAAAAACGCAGCGGGTTTGACGCACAAGTTCAGCCGTACGGGTGTCTTCGGATATGCTGCTATCCAAACGATTCCCGACAATGATAAAGGTATGCTCACCGTACCGATCGCGGATAAATTGCAGTACATCCTGTTCAGTAATGCTTTGCACCTCTTTTACCTTGCCGACCGGCATCGTAATGGACTTGCAGCCGGTTAAAAAGCGGGTTTGCTTTAGTACCTGCGCATAAAACTGTTTGAGCTCTCTGCATTCTTTCAGCACATGCGCTTTTGCGGTTTTCAAAACAGCGCCGGGTATTGCCGAAGGATACAGGGATTCTTGAATAGCGCGGTATACAATCCTGATGTTTTCTTCCGTTTTTAAATGCTGGAAATGGAATTGAATGCCGGAAAAACCGGTATGCGCATAAAACCCGAACGAACCGGTCATCACTTCGGTAAGGCGGGCTTCAATGAGGGAAAGAATCACGTGTTCGCTGACATGCGCAAGCCCGTTTTTCCCCTGCGGTTCGGCACACAGCGGCACCGGTACAATAAAATGCAAGGCAGGTTCCGCCGTATCCGAAAGCAAAAAGTATACCTGCCCATGGTTCATTACCGTATACACTGCACTCTTCACTCCGTCCGGCAAATGCGTAATCCGTATAGACCAAGATCATCATCCGGCCTTCGGCTAGCGTAATCACCATGATGAGCGCTATTCAACGGACTATGACACCCGCTTCCCAACAGCACACGGCTTGCAGGGCGCCTTTTTGTTTTGGGCACATAATCCGCACACCATTCGGCAACATTCCCCGACATGTCGTAGATGCCGAGCGCGTTAGGCTGCAATGACCCTACGGCAAAAGTTGAATACGGTATGGGGCTTATTGCAACCATATATATTGGTATATGGGCATATTGATTGGCATCCTGCAGGATCGCTTGTGCCATGCCCATTTTTCCAACATTGTATTTTCCCCCCGATACCGCAGCGCCTTTGGTAAAAAACCACTGCTTCCCGTTTACCGTACCGGTAAGCGGCGCCCCGTCTTTTTTTACGATAAAATCTTCTTTATCGGTTAACTTAGCGGCAAGCTGCCATTCAAGGTAGGTGGGGAGCCTAAACCCGTTGGGTTTACCGCTTACGGATAGTGTCTGTGCGCTCAAGGTTACGAGGGTATCGCAGGCTGCAGTATCGGATGCATCCCGCACTACCCAGCGGCTGTAGTTTTTTCGGTTCTCCGCCGTTATATTTCCCGATTCACCTGCAATGTCTTTTTTATAATACGCAGGGACAGCCCCCGTCATTTCAGAGTACGCATTGCACCACACAATACAATCGTACCAGCTTACTTTGGTAACCGGATGACGGCCGTTCGGCTCTTGCACTCCGCAATCCCACATCATACCCTTAGCCCGTCCCCTCAGCTTACTAAGCGTATCGGGCAAACCCGGATAGCCCTGTTCCCCTTGGGCAAACGAATAGCTTTTGTCCTTGCCTTCTCCTACCATAGCCCAATCGTACACTTGTTTCCAGAGCTGGTAGGTAACTTCATATTTACCGATAGCGTAGGGATAGTCTATAAAGCCTTCGGTAATCACTTTAGCGCCCGCCTCATCATAAATGGGAGTAATATCTGCAGCGTCATCCAAGCCGTGTCCTCTGTCATCTATTCCTATCGGGAAGCGGATTCCTTCTTGCGGGACATGCAGCGTAACGAGTCCGCTCCCCTTTACGTCCTGAGCTGCAAGGGGCGCGGTGGCGCTGTTTGCAGCATGCGTGGTTTCAGGAGGCTGCTTGGCCTCAGCTTTTGTACACGAAACAAGCAGCGCTCCTAAAACGCTTATTAGTAACATCTTGGTTTTCATATTTTTTTCTCCTTATATAAGTTTATAGCTCCATTGCTTCAAATTTTCTTACAATTAATAGTGCAAGGATAATGCTCATAATGATACAGGCGGGAATGTACAGGTATACAAACAATACCGGCTTGCCGAATATATTGTATACGATAGGTCTACCCATAAAAGACCTTAAATTAAGCGCGGACGCGGGAAACAAAAATACTACCCGCTCCAAGAACGAACCCTGCGGTATGGCGCGTCCGCTGTAGAACGCTAACGAAGTTACGATAATGGTTGTAATGATATTCTTTACATGCAATGAAATGTAAAATGTCAACAACGAAACAAAGAGAGCCGCAAAATAGAATATGATGAAATACAAACGTATCTCTTGCGCTACCGTCCCGGTATACAATGAATAAAACGAGAACAGTTGGACGGAGCTGTTTCCGCCCCCTGTGCCGTAGCGGAAAAATAAGATCGCGCAGTGTGCGCCGATGTTCAAAAAATACAGAACGGTGGTAAAAATACAGAGGGCTTGGATTTTTACCAAAGCATGGTTTTTCCTGCCCAGTACCGCCGGAAACGACAGCTGAATGCACGAGGATAACACCGTCTCCTTCAAAAATACAAACGATGAGCACATAATAATTAACAAGAGACAATATTTAATAAAGTAAGAAAGTGTTGGCATCAAGACGCGCCACGCCATATCAAAGCCGCCGTAATAAAACGGCACGGTTACGTGACGGGCAAGCTCGGCCACTTTGGGGGAATTATGGATTCGGTTTTTAGCAAACTGCATACTATCCATCAACTGCTGTATACGGCCGGTATAGACATGTTCAAGGTCTGCCGCATCTATCATGCTCATAATATAGATATTCCTTTGTCCGGGTTTGGAAAACGCTTGCGGTATAACACGAGAAGCAAAACGGTACTCATCATCCCAAGTACGTTCACCGTCCTTTCCAAAGTTCCCGGCAAGCTCTTTATAGGCTGCCAGCGCATCTTTGAGCCTTTCCACCGTTACCGGGCCTCGATATTTATCCTGCATTTTTGTTTGCCGTGCAATGGAATCTTTGAGCCCTCCGGGATAGCTATCGGGTTTTCCTTTGTCATTGACAAAATAGAAGCTGCGGCTGAGATATGGCCGCAGGGAGCCTTGCACGACAAAGAAGAACAGTAATGTAATAGTGATAATACTGACGATATGGATCAGCTTTCTTAGTTCAAATTTTACCAGTATGGCATTTTTACTCAGATTCATACTTTTTCCTCTTTATTGCTATTCTTGCGAGAGCTCTTTAAAGTTGTATAAATAAATATCCTCTAAAGAGGCCGGCGCCTGCCGCGCGCTTTCATGCGGTTTTTCATCCGCTACCACCCGCGTTTCTATGCTGTTATCGGGATTTCTCCGCGAAGCGGACACATAGTACTTTTCATTTATCCGCTCAAACTCGCTCTGATTTACTTCGCATATCCACGCCCGGCCCTCATACTCATTCGTCAGCTGCTCAAGCGTCCCGTTTAACAGTATCTTTCCCTCTTTCATCACCAAAATATTTTTGGCAACGTTCTCTATATCAGAGACAATATGTGTCGAAAGCAGTATGATTTTATGTTCCGAAATCCCATTGATAATATTGCGGAATTTTATCCGCTCCTTTGGGTCAAGCCCCGTGGTAGGCTCATCTACAATGATGATTTTAGGATCGTTCAACAGCACTTGCGCAATCCCCAGCCGCTTTTTCATCCCCCCTGAAAAAGTTCTAATCTTCTTTTTGGCTACATCGGCCAAATTCATCTGCTCTAAAAACTCCCGGTACTTTTGCTCAGGCCGGTCAAAGCGCACGTTTTTTAACGCTGCCATATACGCCAAAAACTCAAGAGCGGTAAAATCAAGATAGGCTCTAAAGTCCTGCGGCAGATAGCCTAATACGTTGCGGTAGCGAGCGCCCATTTTGGTGATGTCTTCGCCGTCAAAGTAAATAGCGCCCGACGTAGGGCGGGTGTTGGTTACGAGCATGTTCATAAGCGTGGTTTTGCCCGCTCCGTTTGCTCCTAATAGTCCGTTTACCCCTTCGTGCACCGTAACGTTTAACCGATCAACGGCGTGCTTATCCTTAAAGTATTTGCACAACTCTTTCAATTCCAATGTCATAGGAGACTCCTTCATGTAAATATATTGACTAGAGATGTTTTAAAAGTTGGTTACTTTTTTGACAGCCCTCTTCCTATGTAAAGGTAGCGTCTTTGAGCGCTTTTAACGTTTCTCTGCCGCTTTCCGTTTCCATAAGTTCGTGGTAAAAGGCGAGATGATGCAAAAGCACTTCTTTTTTGGAAGCGCAGTCTTTGAACGAAGCGGTATTAAAGTCGTCTTTTGTCATCCGCTTGGCATAGCAAAAATTGCACAGCCGTATCGCCCAGCAATGAGCGCAGCGCTGTATACAGGCATCGCTATAACCGTCTATGTAATAGCGCCGTATGGCTTCCACATCCATACCGGTATCAACCGTGCCGATGCACGGCGAAATACCTATCCGTTCGCAGGGGTAAAAACTGCCGTCCGTTTCCACATAGATACGCCGTACGCCCGGAACGCAGCAGCCGTGAAAGCCGTATTTTTCTTCCGGCTTTTGGTAATATAGCGGTTATTAACCGCATTAAGCGACTGCAGCAAGCCGGAAAAAGAAACGGATTTGTAAAACGCCGTCTGTTTATCCGCCAGTTTTAACCGCTGCCAATTAAATAAAGGATCGATATAATGCTGATTTCTCATTCTATATTTTACATTATCCAGTATGGGGCGTATTAAGGCTTCTTTATCAGGCACGCTGTCTTCGGCCGGATAGCCGATGCTTACTTGCGCAGTATCGGAAAGGTACGGATGCGTTAAAAAAAATGATTCTATTTTATCGAGTTTTTCAAAGCTATACGGTGGAGTAAAAACAGCATTAACCGAGATTGTTGCCTGTTTTTTTTTAAGATTTGCCTTATGTAATTTTTCCAAGCCGCGCATAACCGCTTCGAACGTGCCTTTTTTACCGGCCGTTCTGCGGTACGAATCGTGAATATCCTGCGGACCATCTAGACTGCACATAATCGACATCTTAGGAATACCGGTAAGGTAATCGGCTATTGCATCGGTTACCAGCGATGCGTTGGTTGTAAAGGAAAAAGAAAGCGGCCGTTCTTTAAACAGTGTGCGCTCATATTCAATCACTTGTTTCATCAGAGGAAATTGCAAAAGCGGCTCTCCGCCGTAAAAGGTTACCGCATTCCGATCTGCAGCAAAGGAATGCGCATAAAAGTAATCAACTGCTTTTTTTGCCGTTTCCCAGCTCATTGTTTTGTCGGAAAAATCAACGTTTCCGGCATAGTCTTCGTTATAAATACAGTACCTGCAGCGGAAATTGCACGTATCGGT